>CAMWSA010000382.1 GCA_947176785.1 uncultured Lachnospiraceae bacterium | reverse complement strand
GCCATGTCCTGTGCCCCTTTGTGAAGCTCCTGCTTCTCCACTTCCTCTGCCTGCTGCCGGGCCAGCTTCTCCGCCTCGCTTACAGGCCGGCTGGCCTCCTGCTCCAGATACCTGGCATAGGCGATGCCCTTTTTCAGGTTGACCAGAAAAAGAGCGGCTCCCGCCGCTGCCAGCACCAGCCCCAACAGGATCAGGAACGACAGGCTTGCCGTGCCATTTACCAGCGCAAGGCAAAAGGCGGCCAGCCCTGCCAGGGCAAGGGCCAGGCCCGCTATTTTCTTCTGTCTGATTTTTTTCTGATTGGCTTCATGTATTTGTTGATTCATTTGTATCCTCCTCATTGGAAATATGGCCCAAAAAAGGGAGCCGTTTTTGCGTCCGGCTCCCTTGCGCACTCTCTTTTGTCAGCACTTGATCTCCAGATATCCCAGTAGCTTGCTCATATCGTACTCCTCCAGCACACCCAGGTTGGAGTCATAGAATTTACCGTCAAAATGTACCAGATAATGGCAGAAACGCCCCATCTTCTCCATCATGATACAACACTTGGGCAATACGGTGGGCCGCCCTTCGGTGTATACAATGATATCCGTGTGGTCAATCCCATAGTAGTTCAGGGCGGAAATCACCCTGCCCATGGTACCCTGCCACTCCCGGCAGTCCATGACGCTGATCACCTCCGCAATGGTCACACCCGCCAGCATAGCCACGCAGGACTGGCCGCAGAGACCGTCCTCCGGCTGGATGATCACATCCACGCTGTCAATTTTACGTATGGGATTTTCAAAGCTGTAGGGGCTGTTCTGATCCATCTTGATCAGGCTTCCGTTCACATGCAGCAGGATCTTATGGCTCTTCCCCAGATCCACCTTAACCGCATCCTCATCCTCGATATGGATCTGATAGTTGCCCTTCTCCTGAGGGATCAGTTCACAGTCGATAATGGCATTGTCCAGCACCACGTCCGCCTGGATCACATCACGCTGCTTGCACACCTCCCAGATGTTGAAGGGAATCTGGATCATATAGCCCTTTTCCTTCTTCTCGATCTTTGATTCAAAAAAATACCTCATACCCTGTAACCTCCGCCAATAGTTTATGAATAGTTAGTGTAACCGCTTACAACCTCTATTTTATCAGATTTCCGGCCACATGCAATAGCTGCACCAAAAAAAATACAGCTTGTTATTTTTCTATCAAAGGAGCAGGCCCTCAGCCATTGTCCTTTCTGATCTGAGAGGGGGATTTTCCATAATATTTTTTGAAGAGCTTGCTGAAATGATACGCGTCGTCATAGCCCACGGCTGCAGCCACCTCCTGGATGGCCATCTCCCGCTCCTCCATCAGCAGTTCCCTGGCACGCTCCAGGCGAATACCGATCAGATGCCGGATGGGCGTATCCCCTGTCTCGCTCTTGAAAATCTTGGAGATATAAAAGGGGCTCAGATACATATTTTCCGCAATGGTATCCAGGGATATCTTCTCACTGTAGTGTTCTTCAAAATAACTCACGATCTGCTCCACCACGTACTTTTTGTTCACCGAGTCGAAGGAATAGCCCTTCCTGGCCTGGGGCAGGGGCGACTGCTCCTTCAGGATCAGGAGCAGCAGCTGCATCAGGTATGCCTTCAGCATATGATACCTCCCCGGCCAGCACACAGCGCTCTCCGCCTCCATGGAAGAGCAGATCCGAAAAATCCGCTGGCGCAGTTCCCCGCCGGTGTGCAGGATATAGCCTCCGCCGGGCAGCGGCACATCCCCCGGCTCCCGGCCCGGCAGCCGCACATCGCAGAATCCCACAAAGAATTCCGTGGCGGGGGCTTCCGCCTCCGGCACATACAGCGCCTGGTGGTGTACGCCGGGCTTAAAAAACAGCAGGTCTCCCTCGCTCACATCGTAAATCTGTCCCTCAATATGATACTTTCCTGAACCTGACAACACAAAGGCAAGTTCCGCAATGTCGTGACAATGATACGCCTCCTCCACTGCCGTCCGGGTGCCTTTCCAGGTAAACAGAAAAGTGGGGTTCATCTCCTCAATCCGTATGGAATTATCCTCACTGACACAATATTTGCTCATCTGTCCATCTCCAGGTCTTATATACTCACGAACGATTAGGTTTTCGCAGGGTTTCAAGCGAAATATCTAATGCCGATGGCTATACCCCGTCCATTGGCGCTTCCTCTATAGTCCCAATATAAGCTGGTGGGGTGTGCCGTCTGTAGTCCACGCTTCAACCGTCCATTAGCGCTTCCTCTATAGTCCCAATATAAGCCCGGCAATCTGGAAATAGACCAGAAGGGACAGGGCATCCACAATGGTGGTGATAAAGGGACTGGCCATCACCGCCGGGTCGAACCCCAGTTTCTTGGCCGCCATGGGCAACAGGCACCCCACCAGCATGGCCATCACCACTGCCGCCACCAAAGTAAAGCACACCACCAGAGCCACCGCCAGCCCCACCCGGTCAAACAGCATCAGCTTGGCAAAATTGGCCGCCGCCAGCGTGCCGCCGCAGAGGACGGCCGTGCGCAGTTCCTTCCACAGAATCCTGGGCACATCTCCATAGCCGATCTCCCCCAGGGACAGGCCGCGGATAATCGTCACACTGGCCTGTCCGCCCGCATTGCCGCCGGTGTCCATCAGCATGGGGATAAACGCAGTCAAGGCCACGTAGACGCTGAGGGCATCCTCAAAGGAAGTGATGATGCTGCCGGTAAAGGTGGCGGATACCATCAAAAGCAGCAGCCAGGGAATCCTCTTTTTGTAGGTCTCCCACACGGAGGTGCGCATATAGGGCTTGTCGCTGGGCACCAGCGCCGCCATCTTCTCCATATCCTCGGTGGCCTCTTCCTCAATGACGTCCACGATATCGTCCACCGTGATAATGCCCACCAGGCGGTTCTCATTGTCCACCACCGGCATGGCTGTAAAGCCGTATTTCTGGAACTGATGGGCAACCTCCTCCTGGTCGGTGTGGGTATGCACGGACACCACGTTCTCATGCATGATCTCCCCGATGGTCTCGTCGGGCTGACTGAGCAGCAGGTAACGCAGCGCCACCGTTCCCAGGAGCTTACGCTGGGCATCCAGCACATAGCAGATATTGATGGTCTCGCTGTCCAGCCCCACCCTGCGGATCCGGGCGATAGCGCCCTCCACCGTCAGGTTCTCCTTCAGGTCCACATATTCCACTGTCATAATACTGCCCGCCGAATCCTCGGGATAGCGCAGCAGGTGGTTGATGTCCCGGCGGGTCTCCGGGCTGGCATTCTCAAGCAGCCGCTTCACTACATTGGCAGGCATCTCCTCCAGCAGGTCCACGGCGTCATCCGCCATCAGGTTGTCGATGAGGATGGCCGCCTCCCGGTCTGTCAGGGAGGTGATGACCGTCTGCTGCAGTTCCATGTCCAGGTAGGAAAAAATATCCGCCGCCAGATCTTTGGGCAAAATCCGAAAAGCCTTGACCATGCTTTGCTCCGGCAGTTCCTCCATACATGCAGCTATATCTGCGTCGTTCAAATCCACCAGAAGCTGGCGGAGCCTGGTATACTGCTGCGTCTGCAGCAGTTCCTGTATTGTCTCAAATTCTTTTATCTGCTCCATAGCATTTCTCCTTATGATGATTTTTCATGTGGCTGCAACTTCGCCCGGGAGCGGGATCACTACTGCTGTTACTGCTCTTCATAAAAACCACCACCTTTCTGAGAAATACTTTTATATACGCACCAACGGCCAGGTCGTTCGTATACCTGTCTATTTTACGATTGCGTCCCCTTTTTGTCAACAAAACTTATTTCTTTTTCGCGCTCCCATCCGATCCTGCCACAGGTGGCTTCCACCAGTTCCCTGCGCAGGCCCGGGGCCTGTCCCCCGGGAACCCGGACAGTCAGCAGCACGTCCTGACCATACTGGCTGTCCACAGGCTCCAGTCCGTGCTGCCCCAATATGTAGAGGACCTTTCCGACACCGTTATAGTCTGTGCGCAGACCAATCTCCAGCCCCTGTCTCATAACGCCTGTCACGCAATTCTCCAGCCCTGCCTTCACAGCATGGGTGTAGGCCCGGACCAGCCCGCCCGTGCCCAGCAGCGTGCCCCCAAAGTAC
>CAMWSA010000381.1 GCA_947176785.1 uncultured Lachnospiraceae bacterium | reverse complement strand
CTTTGCCTGCGATATTGCACCAATCAGTATTTGGAAGTTCTACTTCCAAACTTACTCTATATAGATCACTTCCGTCTCCAGATCCACTCCAAAGCAGGCTTTGACTCTCTCCTGCACATGGGCAATCAGATCACGCACGTCCTCGCAGGTGGCTTTTCCCGTGTTAATGATAAAACCACAATGCTTATCCGACACCCTTGCACCGCCGATCTGGTAACCCCTGAGTCCTGATTTCATTATCAGTTCCCCGGCGTAGTAACCTTCCGGCCTCTTGAAGGTGCTGCCTGCACTGGGATATTCCAGGGGCTGTTTCTCCCTTCTCCTGGCTGTCAGTTCCTCCATCCGGCTCGAAATAGCCTCCCGCTCCCCCGGTTCCAGCTGCAATGTCACTTCCACCACCGTGAATGACTGGTTCTTGATGGCGCTGGTCCGGTAGCCAAATTCCATGGTGGCATTGTCCAACTCCAGCACATTGCCTTCGCAGTCCACCACCCTGACCTGGGCAACCACCTGAGAGATTTCCCCGCCGTAGGCCCCCGCATTCATAATCACGCCGCCGCCCATTGTGCCGGGGATGCCGGAGGCGAATTCCATGCCCGTCAGCCCCTGTTCACAGGCTGTCTTAGCCACCTGGGTCATCAGCGCCCCCGCCTGAACCACCATACGGTCTCCCTGCACCCGGATCTCCTGCATGCGGGGACCCACATGCAGTACCACGCCCGCATATCCTCTGTCGCTGACCAGCAGATTGCTGCCGTTGCCAAGCACCAGACAGGGCAGTTCTATCATCCGCAGGTAGCGCTTGAGCTGTATCAGCTGCTCCATGTTCTCTATCTCCACAAAGCACTCCGCCTCTCCTCCGATCCGAAAGGTGGTATGTCTGTTCATGGGCTCTTTCAAACGGATATTTTCCCGGGGAACATAACACTCCAGAGTCTCCAACACTGTATTACTTATCATCCATTCTCCTAACCGCCCGCTATACGGCGTATCGCTTATTCATTTATAGTCAACGGCATTGAAATTTCTACTTTCGGTTCTTGCGAATATCATATACGCAAGTTTTCCCAAAGCTTCAAGTGAAATTTCTACTATCGCTGGCTAAATACTCACGACCAATTAGATTTTCCTTCCTGTATGGCAGCGCTGTCATAAGCCTCCGACATATGTCGTTTACTGCCATTGTGCAGCATGTGCCGGGCAGGGATTGGAAAATCTTAACGGCCGTCAGAATATAATCAGTCCCGCCGCGCCGAAGATGCCGGCGTCATTGCCCAGGGTTGCCAGGGCAAACCGGGCATTCCTGCAGCCCTGGAAAACATATTTTTCATAGGCCGGGCGGATATAGTCAAACAGGATTTCCCCCGCCTTGGACACACCGCCGCCGATGACAAATACTTCCGGGTTAGCCACTGCGGCCACCGCCGCCAGCCCCTTGCCCAGATATTCGCCAAACTGCTCCGCAATCTGAATGGCCACCCGATCCTTTTCCTTCACCGCGTCCCATACTGCCTTGGCGGATAATTCGCTGCAGCTGCGCAGTACGCTGGGCTCCTGATCCCGGGCCAGACGCCGCCCGGCCAGACGCACCAGCCCTGTGGCGGAGGCATACTGCTCCAGGCAGCCATGGTTCTGACAGCCGCAGGGCTCCGGCTCATTATCCTCGATATGGATATGTCCAATCTCACCGCCTGCGCCGGTGGCACCGGTGAGGATACTGCCGTTTACAATGATGCCGCCGCCCACGCCGGTGCCCAGCGTCACGGCCACTATATTGGCATGGCCCTTTCCGCCGCCCTGCCACATCTCGCCAAAAGCCGCCACATTGGCATCATTGGCCGCCTTCACCGGCAGGTTTAAGTACGTTCGCAGTGCCTGGGGGATATTGAATACATCCCAGCCCAGATTCACCGCCCTGTATACGGTACCATCCGCGTCCACAGGACCGGGGGCGCCTACACCCACCCCCAAAATGTCTGCCTCCGTCAATTCCAGGGATTTAAGTTTGTCCTTGATGCTGGCGGCAATATCCGGCAGGATATGGGAACCCTGGTCCTCTTTTATTGTGGGAATCTCCCATTTTTCCACCGCCTGCCCCAGCCTGTCAAATACCCCCAGCTTTACCGTAGTGCCTCCGATATCTACTCCGATTGCATATTTTTCCATTTGAATGTGTCCTCCCTGATTTATATATACGTGTTTTACTCCGTTTTATGCATGGAGGCCGTCAGTCCTCCTCTTCCCTTCTTCTCGCCAGGGAATTCTGCACCCGTGTGTACAACTCCTGGGCCGCATTGTAACCCATCTTTTTCTGACGATGGTTCACGGCTGCGGTCTCACAGATGATTGCCAGATTCCGGCCGGGGCGGATGGGAATGTTGTGGCACACGATCTTATTGCCCAGATATTCCGTATAGTTCTCCTCCAGGCCAAGACGGTCATATTCCTTCTCCTTGTCCCAGTCCTCCAGGCGGATCACCAGGTCAATGGACTGGGTCTCCCTCACGGAGGACGCGCCGAACATGGCCTTTATATCCACGATACCGATGCCCCGCAGTTCGATGAAGTGTTTGGTGATATCCGGCGCACTGCCAATCAGAGTGTCATCGCTGACCTTGCGCAGTTCCACCACATCGTCCGTCACCAGCCGGTGTCCGCGCTTCACCAGTTCCAGGGCCGCCTCCGACTTGCCGATACCGCTCTCTCCGGTAATCAGCACGCCCTCACCGTAGACATCCACCAACACGCCATGCACGGAGATGCAGGGGGCCAGCTGCACGTTGAGCCAGCGTATGGACTCCGCCATAAAAGATGAGGTTGATTTTTTCGTGGACAGGATGGGGATATTATGCTCCACCGCATACTGCATAAACAACTCGTCGGGCTGCAGTTCCCGGGAATAGACAAAAGCCGGGATCTCATAGGAAAACAATTTGTCATAGACCTCTCTCTTGCGGGCCTCCTGAAGGCCCTCCAGATAGGTATACTCCACAAAGCCTATAATTTGCAGTCTTGCGGCATCAAAATGCTCAAAATATCCTGCCAGCTGCAAGGCCGGACGATTGATATCAGGCTGGGTGATTTTCTTCCTGCCCAGTTCCAGTTCCGGTGTCAGGTTCTCAAGCTTCATTTTCTCTATTAAGCGGTTCAGACTTACGGTTGCCATATTAATCCTCCCTACCCGTGCCGTTTGCGTATATCCAATAACACTATAGCACATCCCCCGTTTTTATTCAACGAGAGAAGTTACTCTTTTCAATCCGGCAGAGTGTGAAAAATATACTATCGGCCTTACCGGCCGTTGGTATAATACAGTGCAGCCATATGGATGGATCCTTGCGCAAGCGGCCATTCTGTGGTAAAATGCGTTGAAAAAGACGGAATTTTCAGATGGAGAGGTTTATGGAGCATATAACAGTTGTGGACGATGTCCCCGCATACTATCGCCAGAAGGCGCGGAGTGTTATTGTGGAGGAGTTTCTGTCAGGTGTGACACCTGTGTCAGAACGAATTCTTTTCGACCTGCACATGGATGCGGACATCTATCAGGTGGCCGTCTGCGAAAAGTACAATTCTTCTGCCCGGGAGGTACGTTATCATCTGGGGGACTTGCTCCGCCTTGCCAATCAGGACCATCAATTTTATGACGATATTGTCATGGGCGATACGGAGGTATATGTCCTGAAGGGCTCCTATGCAATCGGTAAGCTCAATTCCCTCCTGAGGCAATATGAAAAGGAAAAAAATCTTCAGAAATGGTCTCCTTTGGATGAATTCTTTATCGCCTGCGGCGGATATGTCCACACGGCAGATGCGGTCCGGCAGTCCTACAGAGATGCATACCGCCTGATGGGACGCCGTTTTTTCTGTGACCGGGGAGAACACGTCGTGAGCAGCGAGACCTTTTCCGGCTTGGGAGATTCCCTGGCACCCATGGGATCGGGACTGCTTGGGGCATACAGCGCCGCCCTTCTGAACAATATCCAGACCTTCAGCCGCAATGGGATCGCTTCGACCCTGAACAGGCTGCGGGATACCCTCTGTAATGCTTCTGACGCCGCTGCCGATATAAAGCTTTTTCTCATAGACCTGTACTTATGCATCAGG
>CAMWSA010000380.1 GCA_947176785.1 uncultured Lachnospiraceae bacterium | reverse complement strand
TGGAACTTGCACAAAAGACGGGATTGGCAAAAAATACACTTACTGTAATGCTTTGTAGAATGGAGGAAAATGGCTTAATCTGTCGGGAAGTTTCCGCTTCTGATCGACGTCAAAGCCTAATTAGCCTGACACCCAAAGCCCGTGCATTAGAGAAACGTTACAATCAAGTCTCTCAGCAAATGAATAGCTTGTTTTTTAAGGATTTTGAAAAGGTGGAAATCAAGGAATTAGAACAGTATCTTGACCGTATTGTTTCCAACCTGGAGCGAGCGGAACAAGCATTAAAAAAAGGAAAGGATGTACATGATGGCAAAGGTAAAAACTAAGATCGGTAATGATTACTGTCCGCAAGCGCTATTTCTTTATGGCACAAAACAGGAAGACGGGCAGCCCCATTTTGGGCTTTTCTGTTGGTTTGGATATTATCATTCCTCAGAGGGACTCGGGGTAATGGCTTGTATAGGTGAGGAAAAACAGACCAAGGATTTGATACGCAAAAATGGTGTATTTTCCGCCAACCTCGTATCTGAACAGCTGCTGCCTTTGGCAGATTATTATGGTTGTACCTATGGCAGAACCACGCCTAATAAGATGCAGTACCTGCCTACTGTAGAGCAGGGACAAGTGCTGGATGTGCCAACCATTGCAGAAAGCCCTGTCAGTTTTGAACTGGAAGTGAAAAAAGCAATCCCTATGGGAGATGGATCAGATATTTTTCTCTGTTTAATTCGTAATGTAACTCAGGATGAAAAGCTGCTGGATCTGGAGGTTCCCTTTACAGAAAGATTGATGAAGGCCGCTCCGGTATTCGCTCCGGGCGAAGATACATATTCTTCCATTGATGGAAGATATCTCGGAAAATGGGGAGAACCTATGAAAAATATGGCTAATATCAAAGAATAGCTGTATAATACAAACGCATTTTGGAAGAACAGACTACAAAGGTCTTGAAATGCTTTAATCCCCCCGAATTGGGGGGGATTAAAGCCGGACGCACAGACGCAGATGCCGTCAGACTTGTGAGAAATCACAGCTTGTTGGCTATTTTCTTGAAAATAAAATCCGAAAACATTGTACCGCCCCATGTGGGAGAAAGAGAAGGAAGATGGGCTTTCAGGATGAGATGAAACAGATGTTCCTGCGTGTTGCGGCAGGAGAAATAGAACCGAAGGAATGGGAAAAATGGTGGAACAGCAATAAGGCCAGGCTGGAAGAGAACCTGACCCGTGGCGACCGGGGGCGGATGATGCCCGCTTTATGGAGTGCAGACTATTACTGGATGGCAAAGACTCAGAGCGGCGTTGCCTACTATTTTCATGCCCAGGGACGTCCGGTAAAGACTTCCGGTTATTATCAGGAACAAGCCCGGGAAGAGGAGAAACGTGACAGGCAAAAGAGCATGGAAACATACTACCAGGATACGGCTTTTGCCAGGCGTACATGGGAGGAATATCTGGGGAGGCATCCGGCAGAAGCCGTGGTTTTTGACTGGAAAAGCCTGCTGGGGACGCCGCCCGGACAGAAACCGGCGAAGGTTTATGACTATAAACACACAAGAACAACGGAACAGTGGAAAGAGTGCGGGGAGGAACTAAAACTGCGCTTAAAGGAGAACCTGCAGGCAAAGATCGCCCCTGTCGCAAAGGCATACGGCATGAAAAAAGCAGGTCCCAAAACCTTTGTACGGGAAAAGAACGGACTGGTATCCCGGATTCAGTTTATCGGTTATTTCAGGGGCGGCGGATATGAGGCCATGACCTGTTACCTCTGTCCTATTTATGCAATCGAGTATGGCATCCTGGGCCTGCCAGGCCACATCAGCCAGGGGGATTCTTTTCAAAAGATGGATAACGGGTGGGGCGTGATCAAGCACAGCACAGAAGCTGTGGATGCGGCCATGGTGGAAAGGATCAACAGAAAATTTGATGACATATTGACTTATCTGGCAGACGGCGTGCTGCCGGAATGGCAGAAGATTGACAGTCTGGAGACCTATTTTGCAAAGGAGCGCCGGGATTATCTGAAAGCCACGGAGAAGGGGCCGTGGAATCCAAAGACGGGCAGGCCCATGTGGAATCTGGATACAGAGGGAAAGCCGGATCCCTGGAGGGCGGACGACTATCTGTTTGGCGTATGGGACCTGCTGTCGGGAAAGGAAGAGGAAGGATATGCACGCCTTGCATCCTGTGTGCGGCATAACTCCGGATATGTGGAGGAGCGTCTGAAGGAGTGTCCGGAAGCGTATAATGACCGCAGGGATCCCATGGCGGTGATGTACCGCAATGCGCAGCTTTTTATCAGGACAAGAGAGACCACGGACACAGAGAAACGCAGAAACGCAATCAGGGAAACTTATGATGATGTCTGCCGGTTCATGCGGTATTACCACGGCTTGGACAAGAAGACAGGAAGGGATTGACGACAGCCGCCGGCGCAGGCGGGGTATAAGAGCGAACGGCAGATTGGAGCCGTATTTACGGGATGCAATAATAAATGGGAAAGACAGGACAACCCCCATGGGCGAAACGTATCCTGAAACTGCTGGAGCAGGCAAAGGCGAAAGATCCGGATTTTGCAAGGTTTGGGGCGAACAGCCATCAGTATAAGCTGTCGGTGCCTGCCAGATCTGTCCACGGAAGAGGCCCCCATATACTGATTTATGCGGTCTGGTGTACGGAGGGCGTGGAGAACCGGCAGCTGCAGGAAATCTATGTGAGGCTGATGGACAAGTACCGAAGCCATGAAAATGCCAGATTTGATTATAAGGGCAGCCAGATGGTCTTAAAGGGCGATGCCTGTATGGGAGCCAGCAGGCCGGAAGGACAACTCACCAGCAATCTGATGCGGCAGTTTAACTATTTCGGCCTGGATTATCGGGGAGCCTGGAAGCTGCTGATGGATGACGGCAGATGGAGGGAGTGGAAACGGCAGAATGGATTTGCGTAAATTTTGAGAACGGAAAACAGATGAGAGAACGCAAAATACAGAGGATACATATGACGCATTTCCCGGAGGATGCCGGAAGAATGTACAGGAGGAGAAAATATTATGCTGGAATTTGCCCCCAATACCTATATGCTGGAATATCAGGACGGCGCCTATCTCTGCAACGGAACGAAACGAGTAGAAGCGCCGCTGAATTTAGAGACCCTTGAGGAGGCTGTCAGGCAATGCCCGAAGCTTCAGACGGTCTCGTTGGATGATGTCCCCTTTGACGACCGGTGCTTTCCTGTTTTGGCACGGATTCCCAAGCTGAATATGCTGGCTCTGATGCGGGGCCGGCAGATTACCGGGCATGGGCTGGAACTGTTAAAAGACCTCCCCTTAAAGGATCTGTTCCTGCAGCGGACGGCCCTGGATGATGAGGGACTGGCCCAGGCTGCACAGATAGGAAAGCTGGAGAATCTCTACATAGCCGCCTGCTATCATGTCACCCCTGAGGGGCTGTTGGCAATATCCTGGAGGGACAAGCTGCAGGTCAGCGACACCGACAGGCATGATGACGAGGGGCTGGCGGGGCTGTTTACAGAGGCAGAGCGCAAAGCCTATGAAGATGCCCGCACCTACAAAACCATGAAAAACAGGATTTCTCTGGACAGTCCCGAACTGCAGGCTCCCGTTCATGCGCTGCGGGAATTCTTTGACGAGATGAACCGCTGGGAACAGATGGCAGAACGAAAGGGCCGCGGCAACCAGGCGGATATGGATGAGTTGTTTGCCAGGCGGGTGAGCTGGTCTCCCCGTCCCGGCTGGCGTCCCATCCATCTTTCCTGGAGGAGCGGCGGGACTTATACGGATTATCGTCTGATTGCAGGCGAACGGGTCACGAAAAGCAAATTCTGGATTTATGCAGAACAGGGTATTTTCTACTATCGTTATTTGATGCGTCTGGTTGACGGCAAGTGGATGATTGACAACGCCCAGTGGTGCCGGGAGGGGCGCTGGTCATTCTGTGGGCTGTGACCGGCCCTCTGCTGCTTTCGCATAGGGGATAGAGTATTTGAAACCTGAGATTTTAATTTGACGTTTTTGTGCGGGACATAGGAGCTTTAATTTGCTGGGCGACATTTGACAAGCTGCCGGAAACGTGGGTAATCTTTATTACAGAGAATGACGT
>CAMWSA010000379.1 GCA_947176785.1 uncultured Lachnospiraceae bacterium | reverse complement strand
CTCCTGTCGCTCCTGTGGCTCCCGTGGGGCCGGTGGCTCCGTCTGCTCCTGTCGCACCGGTTGCACCGGTGGGGCCTTCATCTCCCGGACAGCCTTTCGGACCCTGGACACCAATCGGACCCGTCACACCCTGAAGTCCCTGCGGGCCCGTCACACCCTGAGGCCCCATGGAGCCGGTGGGGCCGGTAGGGCCGGCCGGACCCGGAATACCTCTGGGGCCCTGGGGGCCGATGTCTCCCTGCGGGCCTGCCGGGCCGGTGGGGCCTGTGGGACCCGCCGGCCCCTGGGGGCCCACATCTCCCTGCGGCCCTTCACACCCCGGATCTCCTTTGGGCCCGATATCGCCACGAACACCCTGAATACCCTGAATACCCTGTGGACCTGCGTAGCCTCTGGGACCTGTATACCCTCTCGGGCCGGTGTTTCCGGTAGGCCCTACCGGGCCGGTATTTCCTCTGGGACCTCTGGGGCCGGGAGTGCCGGGAATCCCCTGCGGGCCCACAGGCCCCTGTTCTCCCCTGTCCCCCTTAGGACCAGGGCAGCCGGTATCCCCCTTGATCCCCTGCGGCCCCGCGGGGCCCTGATCCCCCTTGGGGCCCGCAGGACCGCGTTCACAGCAGGAGGGATGGCATTGATTCTGGTTACAGTTGCACATGTTGTTTTGGTTCATTTATAATACATCCTCCATATAATATTTGTTATCGGTACTTGATCAGCACCTTTTCTACAAATATTTTATGTTGCTCTGAGATATATGTTACTTTTTGTCGAAAGAGACAGCGCCACGCTCACAAAATAAACGATCCCCATATATGGTCAAAGCGTGTCTGAGATACCTTCCGAAAATCTACAGACTGTCAAAATACCGCTTATTGTAAAGATATGCCTGGGAATAAGGCTTGCAGGCCCCGGCTCTTTCGTTGTATTCTTTTGCTTTTTCCCGGTCCCCTAATTTATCGTAGCATACACACAGCTGTAAATATGGGACATAATCATGGCAGTCCGGCAGGATAAAGCCGTTGGAATACTCGTTTTCAGGTGTGTTCAGCGCAGCCTCGTACCAGTAAATGGCATTGCGGCAGTTTCCGTGTTCCAAGAAATATTTCCCAATTTCACAACACAATTCCGCCCTTGGCAAATCATAACTCATGCTGCGTAAAAGTGTGGCCAATGCGGTTTGCTCCTGCCCCAGCTGTAAATAACAGTTTGCGCAGATCGAACACGCCTCTATTTTATTTTCGATCCATCCATCCTCCGAAAGCAGAAACTGTTCCAGCACAGAGACGGCCTCTTCGTACCGCCTGTGGTAGTACAGTTCGCGCCCATAATAATATTGATGCCGCGGCTCCAATGTTTTCCCCTCCCGGATCATCTTCTGATAGATTTTCAGATTCCGGTCCGGATCCCCCGCCCCCATTTTTTTGTGAGCGATCGCTATATCGGAATATATTACCTTGCCGTTTGGCGGAATTACTTCATGAACCGCGCCGATCCAACGATATTGTGCGCAGTTCCTGACCCATCTTTCCCTGAAATAAGAAAAGGAGGGCTTTCCAGCTTCGTCAAAAGAAGTGTTGTATTTCATCATTACAATATCCGTATCAGCCGGCAAGGACTGCTTTAACTGCAGAAGCTTCTCCCTTTCCGTCTCTTCCAGAATATCATCGGCATCCATCCACATACAATAGTCCATCGACGCTCTGGAAAAAGAATAATTTCTGGCATCGGAAAAGTCGTCCTTCCATGGATAAGAATAGACCTTTGATGTATAATTGGACACGATCTCCACCGTCCGGTCTGTCGATCCGGTATCTACAATTACAATTTCCTCTACAAGCCCCGCCACACTGTCCAGACAGCGTGCAATATGCTTCTCCTCATTTTTTACGATCATACATAGACTTATTGTTGGCATATTGCCTCCCCTTCTTCTTCGGCCTACTGCCGATAGAGTTTGATTATGCTCAGATCCATATTGATTTTGGAAACGCCCACCGAAGAATGCCATGCAAAGAACAGCCTGGACCCCGCCGGAATCCCAATGATAAAGCATCTCGCTATTACCAGTATTCCCTTCCGCTTTGCAGCCTCCGCATATGCGGCATACATCGTCTGCTTACAGTCATTGAATATAGGCGTAAGCTTAATAAACCCCTGCCTTCTCGACACCGTGGATATATAATAGCTGATGACATAGTAACCCGGAGTCAGTGCGACACAACTGTTGTCGCAGGGAGAGATATTTTGGGTGATATCCGGTATCTCCATTTTGAGTGGAAGGCTGGCATTCTCCGGCATAATCAGGTCCTTGCCCGAAAACGACGCAAAAATACTGTTTTGCGGATAGCCGGGAGGTCCTGCAGGACCGCGTGGGCCGGGTTCTCCTCTCGGTCCCATCGGCCCGGTGGCCCCCTGCGGTCCCTGGGGCCCCGTGACGCCCTGCGGTCCGGTTTCCCCGCGCTCACCGGGACACCCCGGAGGACCGGACTCCCCTCTCGGTCCCATTGGCCCCGGCTCTCCGCGTTCATAAAAAATGCCGGGCGGCTCCTGCATTTCCTCTGTTTCCGCCATCCCTGCTTCACAATAACAGGAAGAAGCATATTCCTCCGATTCCGCAGGCTCTGCTTGCGGGGAATAATCTGTTGAGGCTGTATTGTTCTCATATATGCAACCACAGGAAGACTGGGCCATATTTTGACAACAGTTCCTGCCGGGAGTTCTCATGCCGAACAGATTCGGTGGACTAAACATCCAGTTCATATTAAAGTTATTCACTTGAAACCACCTCATTCATATTTGATATCGAGTGATAATGTATTTAGTATAAATTATGCATGGAGCATAAATTTGTTTTCAGGAGCAGTAGACACTCCTTCCTTCTCCCCGGCAAACCGGCAATATCCGCTTCCATGGCGGAACGGATAAAGGCCGCCGCCTTCCTGTCCACAAAAAGCGCCGGCAAAATGGTTTTCCGCCATTCTGCCAGCGCCCTGCACTGTTCTCCCTATTTCGGCAGGCAATATGCCAATTGCCGCCCATTCCGCCTTATAAATCCGCAAATACTCCCATCTGTTTTTTCAGTTCCCCGACAATCTCCCGGTTTGTATCCATACGGCCCGTAATATCTGCCATATCCTCCACCAGGCTCTTAGTGCTGCCCGCAACTCCGGTAATACCGGCAGCGCCGTCATCAATTGCCCTTGTTATGCTGTCTATCGAAGCAGCTATCTCGGACATGGAATTTCTAAGACGGTCGGTTCTGCTGTTAAATGCATCAATCATTTCCTTTACATAATCGGCATCCTCTTTGTACTGCCTTCCGGAACGGACAAATTCCCGGAATTCAGCCAGGATAGTCTCACTCAGATAGTCTGCCATGTCCTGGGAATGCTTTGACAGGTTATGTACAGCGTTCGTAACAATCTGATTGACCTCCTGAATACGCCCGGCGGTTTCACTGCAGGAGCCTGCTAAAGATTTGATCTCTGCCGCGACGACAGCAAAACCTTTTCCGGCTTCGCCGGCACGCATAGCTTCTATGGAAGCATTAAGGGCGATAAGATCGGTGGTTGATGAGATAGCCACAATATCTTTTGTAAGCCTGGTTACCTGATCCACACTCTTACTGTTTTCAATAGCCTCTTCAAGTACCTTCAGGATATCGGCTGCCTTCTTTTGAATGACCTCCGTGTTTGTCTGTGCCGCAGCCTCCATCTCATTTGCCCGTATCTTCATTGCGGAAGAATACTCCGTAATGGCTCCGCATTCTTCTGCCATATCCTGCACGTCCTCCTTGACACCCGCGACGCTGCCGTTAATGTCCGCTGCGTTCTTTGCCACTTTTCGGATTGCCCCGGACAGGGAGCCTGCGAGAGAGGAAAGCTTTTCGGCACTTTTTTCCGACGTGCGGGTGTGTTTCAGCACTTCGCCGGTCACCTCATCAAGCTTATTGGAACTTTCCTGAAGAGTATCCACCGTCCCCTTAATTGGTGTTATCACGTATTTTTTGATGATCCGGATGGCCGCAAATACCAATATCAGGCAGCTTACAGCAGATGCCACAGCGATGACCAACGATACGATATAGACAAGCAAAAGCTTCTGTCTGGCATTGGCCGTCCTTTCGCTTACAGCCGCATACAGTTCATCGG
>CAMWSA010000378.1 GCA_947176785.1 uncultured Lachnospiraceae bacterium | reverse complement strand
ACGGTAAAAAGGCAAACAACAGTAAACAAGTGATAGACTGCCAGCACCACACCATTCTGAAGCATAGAAATCAAAGACCAAAAGACAAGCATTGTGGAAAAATCCAAAAGTTTAGATTTTTCCACAATGCCGACTACTACGGAATCCCTCTCATTCCTATCTATTTAAAAAAAGCTTTATTGACAAAGCTTATTGTGTTAGTTATAATTATATTTATATTAGTTTAAGAAGGACACAACATGGCAAGAGCGGGTCTTGATAAAACATAATTATCACTAAAGCAACTCAAATAGCAAATGAGATCGGTGTAGAAAATATCACATTAAAAATGCTTGCGGACAATTTGAATATTCAGACGCCATCTCTATATAATCACATCAAAAATCTTGAAGATTTGCAAAAAGAGTTAATGATTTATGGCTGGAGCCAAAAACGACATAACAAATTTCAACCTTCAGCCCTTGCGCAAACCATATGCGCAAGTTTTCGCAAGTCTTCAAGTGAAATTTCTATTGTCGTTGACTATAGATGGGAGCAAATCCACAAAGGCGGGAAAAAATATGACGAAAGTGAAGAAAGCAATGAAGATTTTATTAGCGATAGCTATAATTACATTTATTTTACTGTTTGCAATATATATAAATCACAAAATTCAATTAAACAAGGAACAGGAGTTGCTTTTACCTATTGGTACAATGGTAGAAATTGACGGGCATAATATGAGTGTATATATTGAGGGAAGCGGTGAAAAAACGCTTGTTTTTATGTCTGGTGGCGGAACCTGTTCTCCCATATTGGATTTTAAATCTCTTTACTCACTGTTAAGCAATAAATATCGGATTGTAGTTATAGAGAAATTTGGATATGGTTTCAGTGATGTCGTTGACAAAAAAAGAGGAGTTGAAACCATATTAGCAGACACAAGAGCTGCTCTAAAGGCGGTAGGTATCGAAGCACCCTATATCCTTTGTCCTCATTCCATGTCAGGAATTGAAGCATTATATTGGGCACAACAATATCCCGAAGAAGTATTAGCTATCATTGGTCTTGATATGGCAGTTCCTAAGTCGTATCAAGATTATAAGATCAACATGACTATGCTTAAATTAAGTCAGTTCGCAGCTGCCATCGGAATAACGAGATTATTGCCGGGTGTTTCAGAAAGTGACGCAATAACAAATGGAACTCTCTCAAATAAGGAAAAAGAGATATATAGAGCAATTTTCTATAATCGAACAGCAACAGTTACAATGCTTAATGAAGTAGAATGTATTAAGGAAAATGCAAGTAAAGTTGAATTGAATAATATACCACAAGTTCCAATGCTTCTGTTTGTATCGAATGGTGAGGGGACAGGTTGGGATAAAGAAACATGGCGAAATTATCAAAAAGACTATATCGCAAATGTTCCAAATAGTAAACTGATAGAATTAGGCTGTCCACATTATATTCATGATTTTGAATACCTATTGATAAGTGAACAGATAGTTGAATTTTTGTCATATCCGTAAAGATGTAACACAAAATCATTGTTTCCCTTTTGAAAGGAAAGGAGGGGATTTCCATGACTTGCACAGAAGCATACAAGGAATACATCATGTATTCTTTCAACGGCTTTAGCAAAACCGTTTTACGCTTTGCAGCTATCAACGCATGGCGTGACAGGAGCAGACGGCGGCAAAAAGAAATATCCCTTGGGAACACCTCACAGACGCCCATTTTGGGCATTTGGGGAATGGTCACAAACCTATTCCTGCCTTAACTCCAAATTCCCCTCTGCGCAGCACCGGGGTAAAGGACGCTCCGCTCCCAAAAAGCAAAAAAAGGAAGTATTATGGTTTCCCACGATACTTCCCCTGAAATCTTCATGCACTTTTGCGGCAAGCCCTTTCTACTCCCACAGCCACTCCTGCCATCACTCTGCGGAACGCATCCTCAAACCGGTAAGCTCTCTACAACGCACAGCGCCCCCCATCCCACACGATCATTAGGAACCTCTCCCTCCCCTCGCAGCGGTCTCGCCCCTTTCCTCAGATACGCCTTCACCTTCTCCCCATACAGAAACGGATCATTTCCCCTTACGATCCCCCACTCCATCAAGAGGGCGGCGCTGCCGGATACGATGGGCGTGGCAAAAGAAGTTCCTGTAAAGGGACTGTACCCTCCATAGAGATCCGGGGCCAGGATGCCCACTCCCGGGGCCGCCAGGTCAGGCTTCACCAGCCCGGCGGAGATCACTCCGATGGTGCGGGCCGCATCCACATAACCCCTGCCGGAAAAATCCGCATAGCTGTCGTAAGTGCTGTCATAGGCCCCCACGGTTATAACCTTGGCTGCCGTGGAGGGAATAGTCAGGGTCACCTGGGGGGTGGGGCGGTAGAAACCGCTGCGGCTGCTGCGGGCCGTATAGCTGGGCAAATACAGGTAATATTGACCCGTAACCACCTGCACCGGCTCTATGCGGATGGTCCAGACGCCACTGTTGATATATTGCCTGCCGCCCCCTGTCTGTCCCGCCGGCACAATCAATTCCAGATAAATCTCCTGAGCCACCGCATAGGGCAGGGGATTTCCCATATATACCAGAATCTGGGTCTGTTCCAGCTGCAAGGTGTACTTCCCCCCCTGCACCGACTCCGGCAACGGAGCCTCCTGACCGCCGGGGGATCGCAGATAGATCCTATAAATATCGCTGTAATTCTTCCACAGCTGGATGCTCAGGGAGCGCTCATACTCTGCCACCGCCAGCTGGATTTCCGCCGGGCGGGCATTTCCGGCGGCATTGACGGCTCCTGCAATCCCGGCCCCTCCTCCAGTGCGATTCCCGCCTCCGTCCTCATCTGCAAACAGGCTCCCCGCCACATGCCCAGCGGAATTGCCCTCGTTGCCGCTGCCCACGCAAATAACGGTGCGCCCGATCTCCGCAGCATTATCCAGAAAACGCTCCAGCAGGGAGCCACCGTCGTGGGAGCCGTAGGTATTGCCAAAACTCAAATTTATGACCAGGGGCATCCCCAACTGCGCCGCCTTTTGCAGGGCATAGGTCACGCCCCGCATGATCTCTGTGGTGCGTGGAAACCCTTCCTCTCCGGGCAGCCCCAGCTTTACCACCAGCAGGGAAGCCGCGGGTGCCGCCCCCCGGTACTGACTGCCCGGGAAGCCGGGAGCTGAAGCCAGGTTCCCGGCCCGACCGCCGGAAATGCCCGAAGATATGCCTCCCGTTTGACCACCGGAAGTTCCCGCAGCCCCTGCTCCCAAAGCAGCCGGCCTGCTGCCTCCTCCACCGGCAACTCCCCTGTTATACGCCGGATAACAGCCCGCCGCAATCCCTGCCACCGCCGTACCGTGGCCGCTCACGTCCACACTCGGCAGCAGCATGTACCGCTCCTGGGCCACCGTCGTCTCCAGGGCCAGATTGATCTGCTCCGCCGTAAACTCCACTCCCTGCACATAGCCGACCGGGGGCTGGCGCTCCGTATTCCCCGCCTCCGGCCTCATGGTCTGATCCCACAGGTATAAAATCCGTGTTTTTCCTGCACTGTCCTGAAATTCCGGCCGGGTGTAGTCAATCCCCGAGTCCAGCACCGCCACCAGCACCCCTTCCCCGGACAAAAAGGGGTCCCGCAGCGTAACCTGTGTCATACAGGAATCCGCTGCAGGGCCTATATCCTGATAATAATACCGCTTGGGCTTTTCCACATATTCAATTTCTTCAATATTGCTTACCGTCTCCACCAGCTGCTCCGGTACAGTCAGGATCGCATAACTATTGATCAGATACTCCACCGATACGCCCAGCGCTTCCAGCCCGTCCAGGCTGCCATGATATTTCACAATCAATTCCCATCTGCGGCTCTCGCTATCAAAGCCCACATTTAGGCTGTCTGTCATCAGCCGCACCGCCTCCGGCGTTTCCAACGCCAGGTTTAACAAATTCTCCAGTTTTTGATTCATTGTCCACTCTCTGTCCGGGTTCGCCCCGGCATATGCCAGCTTCTCCTGACAGAATATGCGCATCTCTCCCAAAATATGTGCTGAGCCCAAGCGCCCTGCCCTTGCCGGAACCGTTCAGGCGCAGCCATTGCCAAACCCCGCCCCCATCGGAACCGCTCAGACACAGCCCGCGCAAAAAACCTTGTCCCAGCCGGAAC
>CAMWSA010000377.1 GCA_947176785.1 uncultured Lachnospiraceae bacterium | reverse complement strand
TTATTCATTGTGCTTAACTCTCCCTAAATATTATAAATATTATAGACCCATTAGTCAATATTTGAGTGTCTAAAATGAAAAAAAAGGTGTCCAAATATGAAAAAAAAGGTGTCTAAATATGAAAAAAAAGGTGTCCAAATATGAAAAAAAAGGTGTCCAAATAACGCTACATCCCTTGCCCAGAGCGGGTTGCAAGCTCCTTAAAAGGTTTTAAAAAGATATTAAAAAGATTTATAAAAGAGAACTCTGTTACATTTTCAAATATAAATAAACATGTTGAAACTACACCAAGATAAACTTACAATCCTTTCTATCTTGTATAATGTGCGATAATCGCCATTCTTTCCCGCCCATGTTCCGCTTGCCTAACTTTTTAGCAATCCTTACCGCTATTGATTCTTCCGGATCTTTCTTTTGCGTGGGCTGTTTGGGCTTTCTGTATGTGAAAATGTCTTTATCATATTCAAGGGCTATTCCTGCCCCTAAATTCTTGTTAATTTCCTGTAATGCGTTCATAGCTTCAAAATGGCTCACTCTATGCTTTGCAATAATTTCTTTTGCCACTACTATAACTCCGCATACTACCGATGAAAGTATAGCAGAACATGAAGCAGATAATCAGGAAACAATAACCCCTGGTTTCGTTATGAGTACTTTTGTAATCGGCTTTCGCTATATGGGATATGAAAACGTAAAATTTACCGATGGTACAGAATTATTTTGCAGGGTTTATGATATATCTAATCTCCTACACTTAGTAGCAGAAGATATGTTGCGTTTTATGCTTCATCAGACAACGCATAACTTTGACTTTTGCCCTGAATGTGACTGTATGTTTGTTACCCCAAAAGTAAAGAAATACCACTGCTGTCCTCAATGGCTCTGGCAGGGGCTTTTTATTTATTCCTGATTGCTTCGGCACTTAAAAGCTGCTACGTAGTACCTTTTGCAAAATACCCCGCCCATACCGCCATATTCGCCCCATATCGGGCTTTATTTGGTTCGGTGTAGATTTTCCTTGCTTATCGTCAAAAAGTCGCTCTATGGTGCTTGTACGCTGTCAGAATGGAAATATAACAAGCACTGCCTATGTACGGATACATGGCATAAAGTTCCCGGCAGGGCGCAAGGTACTTTTGATAGCTTTGCTGTCGAAAGTGCTTTTACGTTACTTTTTCCAAAAGTAACAAAACCTAAATTCAAAAATCGCCGTTCCTATGCCCTAAATTCATCAAGTCAAGATAGCTTTGCTCCCTTGCATGATATAGGATTGTCAGCAGATACGCCCTTGTGTTCTTTATTTTCCCAGTCTGCTCATGGAATTTCTCAATGGCATACTGAATATCATAATGTGTCAGCTTCATCAGCTTTCCAGCTACTACCGCTTGCGGCCTGTCCTCGCCTGATACTCTCACTGTCGGCTTGCTGGTGTTCAATACTTCATGCAAGACTTTTCGCCCTTTTGGTGCTATCATTTCCCATAGATGAATTGTGATTCATGGTGCTTGTGTCTGCGGTTTGGTCGCTGTCAGATACAAGCCCTTTTTCTTTGCTTATGTAATAGCCTTTTGCGGTCAATAGGTCAATCATTCTCTTTTCTTCGATTTCGTCTACTGCTGCCCTTAATTCTTCCGCATTTCCAGCTTTCCACATTCCGGCAGAATCATTTATTTTGTAAATGTTTGGTTTGTTCATGCCCTGCTGCTTTATTTCAAGTATGCCCTTTTTCTGCAAGCCTTGTAAAACCGTTCTTACTGTTTTTTCAGACATTTTTACATTCTTTGCAAGGGTGGCAAGTGTTGGGTAAACCTCTCCCCGGACTGTGCCGGTATCATTCGCAAAATTGATGTACTGCTTTAAGTGAATAAAGATTATCTGTTCTTTTCCGCTTAATAGTCCAGCGTTCAGGAAATCAAGATACACCTTTATAAATTTTCGTTCCGGCGTGGAAGTCTGCACTATGAATCTTTCTTCCATGCCTTATTACTTCCTTTCTTTTATTCTCTCCGCTTCTTCTAATTCTTTAGATATCAGCCTGATTATCATTTCTTTAAGGCTTGTTTTCTGCTCTACACAATGAATCTTTAGTCGCTGGTGTAGTTCTTCATCAATGGTTACAACTAAATTCTTTTTGCACTCTGCCACAAAATCAGCCCATTTCTACTGGAAATATATACAAGATATTGTATCAGACAAAACGGAATAAATTAACCTTTATTTCGTGGGTGCGTGTGTCCGTCTTTCCATCTGTCATTCCTGATAGATAGATGGATATATTTCAATGGTTTTATTTTAACGGTAAAAACTACCGTTCCGGGGCGGTAAAAATTACCTGTCCTGAACGGTAAAAACTACCGTCCCGGAACAGTAAAAATTACCGTTCCAGTATAAAATAAGGCTTTGCGGTGTGTGGATAACTCAAAATAGGGGGTCGGCAGGTCGTGATCGGGTCTGTGACGGGCGGTCTTGTCCTACTGACATAAGGCAATAAAAAAGAAGCTACCCTATAAAGGGCAGCTTCCAATATCTATTTATCTTCCCCTAAACTTATTTTAAGCAAGTTATATGTGGCAAGTGGTGTAAAGCTCTGCTGCTCGATACCGTCCATGAAAAGGCGTGTTATCAGGTCTTTAGATCCTCCAAACTTCCCATAAGTCTCATATAGCCGCTTTATGGCTTGTTCCGCAGTCATTCTTTAATACACCTGCCTTTTTTCATTTTATCTGTTTGCCAGATCAGCGGCCTGCTGTTTTGTTGTGATGGATTGAATGTGTACCAGTAGACGCAGCATGTCTACACAGCCGAAAGTGGCAAGAACCGGCCGACCGTCTGCCTGATCCAATGTGCGTAAATAGTTCCCACCCTCTTTTCTGCGGATCGCGAAGCAGGCATGTTCGTTACTGCCTGCTTCACCGTACTGAAATGTCTGGCATATGATATGATATTCATATGAGCATTTCTGTCTGGTAAGGGTCCGGGACACTGCGTAATAACAGCCTTCACGGCAACCATTATCATTCTGGCTCTGATAGTCCATGATGGCATAGTAGGCATTTGTATCGCAGGCCTGCTTATCTATAAATATACAGGCGTCGTCATTGAGCAGGCTGTCTGCAGCTTTCATGGCGATATTATGCTCCAGACGGGTTCTGCCGGAAGTAAAATCTGAGTATTCCAGATGACGTGTATCCAGATACGAATGGATGGCTTCTGCGCATTTAATATAAAGCTGTGTGTGTGCGGCGTCGAGTATGTGTTTGATTTCCTCTTCCGGGATAATTCCTTTGAAAGAGACAAAATAATTCCCCTCATCAGTGCCAAATTCAAAGAAAAATGTCTTCACCGGAGCCCCGCAGGGATTTTCTTTTGTAATGTGTTTTTCCATAATTGAAAAACCTCCTTTGCTTATGATAGGTAAACCATAGCATTTGTGATGCTGCATATCCCCTGACAGAAATACACCCTGCCTGGAATCTGAAAGCAGTCCGTGCGGGCGGCCGGTTTATCTTTCTTTTCATCCGGATATGTGTCCGGCCCAGCCATTCAGAAAATATTATATACATTTTGTTGAAATGCATCAACAACAAACTATTATTATTTTCTGTAACTGTTGATAAAATTTAACCATAGGAAAGGAAAATGGTGGCTGAAATGGATGTAAAACTTTATTTGAATGAGGTTGGTCAGAGGATTATGGAACGCCGGAAGAAGCTGGGATTGACACAGGAGGAACTGGCAGAACGCAGCGGGCTGACGACACAGTTTGTCAGCTATGCTGAATCCGGGAAACGGGCTTCCAGACCAGAGAATCTTATGAGAATTGCTGCAGAACTTGGGGTCAGTACGGACTATCTGCTGACAGGAGATATTGTTGACAAAGACCGGCTGTTGCTGTCGGAGAAACTGGACCGGCTGAGCGCAGCGGAAGTGAGGATTGTTGAAAGCATTATAGATGAATGTATAAGTCTGTATCACAGAGATGAATAGGATTTGAACATAAAAATTAGGAAAAAGCCGGCGTACAGAGGCATGCTGGCTTTTATAAATGCCAGGACTGTGCCAGTGCAGAAACAGAGCATGATAAATGAATTACTTTTAGAAGGTCCAAATATTATTCTTTCATTTTTTTCAGTAATCTTTTTTTTACCCGGTAAAGTCTCATATCTACTG
>CAMWSA010000376.1 GCA_947176785.1 uncultured Lachnospiraceae bacterium | reverse complement strand
GCCCCAGTATATTGGGATCACAGGGCTGGGAGTGGATCACGGCAAAACGATACTCGTCGTTGTAGCTATAGCGAATCATGGCGATTCCCGCAATCATCAGTTCCTGCAAGGACAGGTTTGAATTGCGGAACATGGTGAGCAGGCGCCTGTTCGTGTTCAGTGTCTCCCACATGTCCATGTCCCGGGGATTACTCATCTCCGAGAGCTGGTTCGTGTCCGTGTACAGCCCATAGTACAGCGCCGTTCCCAGCACCACATCCTCGTTCACCGGATAATCCTCCTCCTGCAGCATGATCCACACCAGCGTGCAGCAGCTTCCCAGGTCTGACTGGATGCGGCTCATACCCATATTCTCTATCTCTATGCGGTGATGGTCGATCACCGCCACACTTTCAGCCTCAAACCGGGTCACATTTCCCGCCCCGTACTGACAATCCACGGTAATCAACAGCCCCGGGAAGGGCGGGTGCCCCTCCCGATCCACGTATTCTATAGGAAGCTTCAGCTTATCGCACATCATGCGCAGATTCGCCTTCTGTATCCGGGAGAAGCCGCTGTAGATCATGCGGACCTGCTTTCCCCTGTCCCGGAAATAACAGTAAAGGCCATATGCGGACCCCAATGCGTCAGCGTCCGGGTTGTCGTGACATTGTATTGTAATCGGGCTGTATCGTTCCAAATCTGACAATCTCATATCCTGTATTTCTCCTCATGCCGGGCTGGCGCACCGTAAAATTTCTATTGGGCAACAGGCTGCCCGGAGCATACGACACCGGTATGTCCCTCTGCGTCCTGTCCTCGCAAGTCCTTTAATGGTGGAATAACCGAATGCCCGTGAACACCATGGCCATATCGTACTTGTCACAGCACTCGATCACCAGGTCATCCCGCACGGAGCCGCCGGGCTGGGCAATATATTTTACACCGCTCTTATGGGCCCTCTCGATGTTGTCGGAGAAGGGGAAGAAGGCGTCGGAGCCCAGGGTCACATCCCTGTTGCCGTCCAGCCACGCCCGCTTCTCGGAAGCGGTAAACACCGGGGGCTTTACTTTGAAAATCTTCTGCCATGCGCCCTCCGCCAGCACATCCATATACTCCTCGCCGATGTACAGGTCGATGGCATTGTCCCTGTCCGCCCTGCCTATGCTGTCCAAAAACTCCAGCCCCAGCACCTGGGGAGCCTGGCGCAGATACCAGTTATCCGCCTTGCTGCCCGCAAGCCTGGTACAGTGGATACGGGACTGCTGCCCGGCACCGATGCCGATGGCCTGTCCCCCCTTCACATAGCACACGGAGTTGGACTGGGTATACTTTAAGGTGATCAGCGCAATCTTCATGTCGATCAGCGCCTCCTGGGGGAGAGTCTGATTCTTCGTCACAAAATGGGACAACAGATCGCCGTTAATATCCAGTTCATTTCTGCCCTGCTCAAAGGTGATGCCATACACCTGCTTTTTCTCAATGGGAGCAGGCCGGTAAGCCGGATCAATCCGGATCACGTTGTAATTGCCCTTTTTCTTGGCTTTCAGCATTTCCAGCGCCTCCTCGGTATAGCCCGGAGCGATGACACCGTCGGACACCTCGCGCTTGATCAGACAGGCCGTGTCTGCGTCACACACGTCGGACAGGGCGATAAAGTCTCCAAAGGAGGACATTCTGTCTGCGCCCCTTGCACGGGCGTAGGCGCAGGCCAGGGGAGACAACTCGCCCAGGTCATCCACCCAGTATATCTTAGCCAGGGTCTCCGTCAGGGGCAGGCCCACCGCCGCACCTGCCGGGGAGACATGCTTAAAGGAAGTGGCTGCCGGCAGGCCGGTGGCCTCCTTCAGTTCCTTCACCAGCTGCCAGCCGTTGAAGGCATCCAGAAAGTTGATGTATCCGGGCTTGCCGTTTAAAACGGTCACGGGAAGCTCACTGCCGTCTTCCATATAGATGCGGGAAGGCTTCTGATTGGGGTTGCATCCGTATTTCAATTCGATTTCATTCATGCTTATTATCTCCTTATTTAAAGTTCTGTGGATTCCTCGACAGCACACTGCCCGGTGATGGAAATCCGACCGCTTCGGCGTTCGGATTTCCATCTGGGTACTGTTCGGGAATTCGCTGTTTTAAGTTCCGCGGATTCCTACTCTTCTTATTGGTTCTTATTTATAATTTTTGTGTCATATTGCCCGGTGGCAATGTCAATGTATCGCACGAACAGGGACACCTTGTTCTCCTCATTCAGACTGTTCCACAGCATGTCCGTAAATGCGTTCATATCGTCCATCATCTCCACAGACTTGGGCTCACCCTCAAAGCTGGGCAGCGGATTCCCGTCATGCATGTAGGTGTGGATAAAATGCCCCTCCCCCGCCAGCGGCTTCTCATAGGCAAAGGTGTGGCGGACACAGGAGGAACCGTCGCCGTGGTTGCTTTTTAAAATGGACATGGCATAGCTGTATCTGCCGTCCTCAATGTGCATGATCCCGGAGATCCTGGGGGTAAAATTCGGGCCGTCCGGCTCAAACTCCCTGCTCCGTAGAGACTGCTCAAAGGTCAGCTGATGATCCATTCCCTCATAGATGGTGTCCGTCTGATCCCCGTTGGTCACGATGGTCTTGTTGCCCAGCACACGCACCGGCGCATAGATGATCAGGCTGGGGTCCTCCAGCTTGGAAGGATCAAACGCCTGCGTGCGGATACCCTCCCCTTCTGTGACAAAGACTCGGTTGCGGCTGTTGGAACTTCTGCCCATAATAAAATAAGCCGTCACAGCCCTGTTTCCGTCCGGGGTCAGGCCAATCACGATGCCCCTTCCGGGATACACATTGTTTTCCAGTTCCTGCTTTAGTGATAACATAGTCTACCTCCTGTATAAAGTTCTACATCTTTTCAGGCAGCACACTAAACCATTGACCGACATCAGGTCACTTTACGGCTTGCGGATATTGATCCCTGTGTCATCCTAAAAGATGTTGGTAAAATGAGTGAAAAAAGACCACCTGGGCATACACGGATAAGGTGCTGCCCAGGCGGTCGGCTTAAGAACTGTCGCAAAATAACTTACCATAAAGTATTTTGTGACAGTTCATTATTTTACGTTTGCACTCCCCATGGGTCCTCCCATATACAGCTTTAGCTGTCTTTCCGCCAGTCGTGTAACGATTACTTATATAGTACATGGTTTAGGGCGTTTTGGCAAGTGCAGAAATTACTTTTTCGTGTTAACTCCATTCGCCCGCTTCAGCGGGCACTCAATTATCGGCATCGGCACATTATGTCAGGAATGGTATCCCTTCACCTGACAGACAACTGTTCTTATTTACACATCGTCCTGGTCTGTCATCAAAGAACCTGAACAGTTTTGTTGGCATTTATTCTGGGTGGCTTATAGTCCATACGATCTTAAAATTTTATTAAATTCCTCCGAACGCGAAAAGCCTTCCAAAACTTCTATTCTGCTGGTGCCTGTGCTTAGACGTCTCACCCAGTCATTTTTTCCGTTGGGATCAGAACCCCTGCCCATAAAGGTCTGGTAGAGAGTTTCCACAAAAGTAGCATCATCTGTATTCATGTTCATGTACTCATCCGAGAAGAAAAAGCTCTTGGCCACATTTTCGGCGCTCATCTGACCGGTGGCAATGCGGTTTGTCCAATCCTCCAATCCCTCTTTCTCCCCTGGCCTACCTAAGACCTTCGTGTAACAGCGCTCCACAAACTGCCTGATACCGGCATTTATCGGAGAGCCGTTCTCCTGCATCGTGCCTCTGACAATACCATAGGTTTCGCATAGCTGGTCAAACTCTGAGGAATTCACAAATCCGGCCAGCACATAACTTCTGGATTGACCTGCATCCAGTTTTGCTAACCAGTTCATCCGCCCCCCCTGATCTGCCTTCCGGTTAAAGAATGTACGGTACAACGTGTCCACATATTCCTCATTGCTCAAGCTTCGTTTCCTAAACTCGGTACTCATGATAAAACCATTGGCAATGCCAGCCCCATCAATCTCATGGGAAAGAAGTCTGTTAGTCCAGTCATTCAGCCCCGCTTCCTCGGCCGCTCTTCCAAGGGCCACCGTGTACATACGGGAAACAAAATCCTGCACCTTCTGGGCAGTATCGCTCAAAGGAGGATTCGTGGGCGATGGAGTTGAAGTAGGCGCTGATGTTGGTGCCGACGTCGGTGTTGGAA
>CAMWSA010000375.1 GCA_947176785.1 uncultured Lachnospiraceae bacterium | reverse complement strand
GCCTGTGGATGAGTTGTATGAGGAAAACATCGAAATTCCGGCAGACGGCCATGTATTTTCCGTGGAGTTTTTGCCCGGCCAGTTCGATCAGAGAGCGGATTCCGCCGTGCAGTGCGTGCAGTTCCTGAAGGAGGACGAGCAGCCCATCATCCGCACCGCCGTGACCTACATGATTATCGGCGACGTGAGTGAGGAGGAGATGGCCCGCATAAAGGCTTACTGCATCAATCCCGTGGATTCCCGGGAGACGGATATGGTGAAGCCGGACACCCTGGTGACGGAGTTTCAGGAGCCTGCGGATGTGATCATCTTTGAGGGCTTTGCCCATATGCCTGAGGAGGAACTGAAAAAGCTTTATGACTCCCTGGGATTGGCAATGACCTTCAAGGACTTTTTGCATATACAGAAGTATTTCCGTGACGATGAGAAGAGGGATCCCTCCATGACGGAGATCCGGGTGCTGGACACCTACTGGTCCGACCACTGCCGCCACACCACCTTTTCCACGGAACTCAAGGAGGTGGAGTTCGGGGAGGGTTATTACCGGGATCCCATCGAAGCCACCTATCAGAGTTACATGGATACCCGGGCGGAGATCTTTGCGGGCAGAGAGGACAAGTTCGTCTGCCTGATGGATTTGGCTTTGATGGCTATGCGAAAGCTGAAAAAGGACGGCAAGCTGGAGGATCTGGAGGAATCCGACGAGATCAATGCCTGCTCCGTGGTGGTGCCTGTGGAGATGGAGTATGAGGACCACACCGAAACCCAGGAGTGGCTGATATTTTTCAAAAATGAGACCCACAACCATCCCACAGAGATCGAGCCCTTCGGCGGTGCGGCCACCTGTCTGGGCGGCGCCATCCGTGATCCCCTGTCCGGCAGGGGGTATGTGTACCAGGCCATGCGGGTGACCGGCGCAGCCGATCCCACCGTGCCTGTGGCAGATACCCTGAAAGGCAAGCTCTCCCAGAAAAAACTGGTGCGGGGCGCTGCCAGCGGCTACTCCTCCTACGGCAATCAGATCGGCCTGGCTACCGGCTTTGTGAAAGAGATATACCATCCGAATTATGTGGCCAAACGCATGGAGATCGGGGCGGTGATGGGAGCGGCTCCCCGAAAGAACGTGATTCGCGAGACCTCCGATCCGGGGGATATCATCATACTGCTGGGAGGGCGTACCGGACGCGACGGCTGCGGCGGTGCCACCGGCTCCTCCAAAATACACACGGAGGAGTCCACCCGGACCTGCGGTGCCGAGGTGCAGAAGGGCAATGCCCCCACGGAGCGCAAGCTTCAGAGATTGTTCCGCAGGGAGGAAGTCAGCAGACTGATCAAGAAATGCAATGATTTCGGTGCAGGCGGCGTGTCTGTTGCCATCGGCGAGTTGGCGGACGGCCTGAGGGTGAATTTGGACAAGGTGCCCAAGAAGTATGCGGGCCTGGACGGCACGGAACTGGCGATCTCCGAATCCCAGGAGCGCATGGCAGTGGTGGTGGATCCCGGGGATGTGGAGGCTTTTCTGGACTATGCGGCCCAGGAGAACCTGGAGGCAGTGGCGGTGGCGGTCGTCACCGAGGAGCCGCGTCTGGTGCTGAACTGGAGAGGGAAAGATATTGTCAACTTAAAGAGGGCTTTCCTGGATACCAACGGCGCACACCAGGAGACCGGCGTCAAGGTGGACATCCCCGACGAGAAGGAGAATTACTTTAACCGATATGCCCTGGAAGAGGTAAGAGAGCGGGCGGAGGCAGGCGATCTCAAGGGTGCCTGGCTAACTCTGTTAAGCGACCTGAATGTATGCTCCCAGAAGGGCCTGGTGGAGATGTTTGACTCCTCCATCGGCGCGGCCAGCGTGTTGATGCCCTACGGGGGGATACATCAGCTTACCGAGACCCAGGCCATGGTGGCAAAGCTCCCGGTGCTAAAGGGAAAGACGGACACCGTGACCATGATGAGTTATGGCTTTGACCCCTATCTGTCCTCCTGGAGCCCCTATCACGGTGCCATCTATGCGGTGGTGGAGTCCATGGCTAAGATTGTGGCAAGCGGCGGCGACTACAGCAGGATTCGCTTTACCTTCCAGGAATATTTCCGCAGAATGACGGAGGACCCGGCCCGCTGGAGCCAGCCCTTTGCGGCGCTGCTGGGCGCTTACGATGCCCAAATCGGTTTTGGCCTGCCCTCCATCGGCGGCAAGGACAGTATGTCCGGTACATTCAATGATATTGACGTGCCGCCCACCCTGGTATCCTTTGCCGTGGACATAGCGAAATGCGGGGATATTGTGACACCGGAGTTAAAGACTCCCGGCAACAGGCTGGTGCGCTTTGCCATAGAGAAGGATGACTTTGATGTGCCCATGTACGAGGCGGTGATGAAGCTGTACGGTGCCATCCATCGGTTGATGCAGGAGAAAGCCATTGTTTCCGCCTATGCGCTGGATGCCAGGGGTGCGGCGGCTGCCCTGTCCAAGATGGCTTTCGGCAATAAGCTGGGTGTGACTCTGGAAGAGAATGTGGACGCCCGGGAGCTGTTCCGCAACGGCCTGGGTGATTTGCTGGTGGAAATGCCTGTCAGGGAGTTGGCGCGGCTGGAAGAGAGGGAGCTTCCCTACATGGTACTCGGCACCGTGACTGCCGAGCCCGTGTTCCGTGTGGGAAGGGTGCAGATCTCCATGGAGGAGGCGCTGGAAGCATGGACCTCCAGGCTGGAAAAGGTATTTCCCACCAGGGCGTCGGCGGATGCAGAGCCGGTGGAAAGCAAGGTGTACCGGACCGGGCAGGTCTATGTATGTAAGCACAAGGTGGCAAAGCCCACCGTGTTTATCCCGGTGTTCCCGGGGACCAACTGTGAGTATGACAGCACCAGGGCCTTTGAACGGGCAGGCGCGGACGTGGTGACCAGGGTGTTCAGGAATAGAAGCGCATCGGATATCCGTCAGTCTGTGGAGGTCTTTGAACAGGCCATCGGCCAGGCCCAGATCATCATGTTCCCCGGCGGCTTTTCCGCAGGTGACGAGCCCGACGGCAGCGCCAAGTTTTTTGCCACCGCATTCCAGAATGCCAGGCTGAAGGAGGCGGTGATGAAGCTCTTAAATGAGCGGGACGGTCTGGCGCTGGGCATTTGTAACGGTTTTCAGGCACTGATCAAGCTGGGACTGGTGCCCCATGGTGAGATCCTGGGCCAGAAGGCGGATTCCCCTACCCTGACTTTCAACACCATCAACAGACATATTTCCAAGATGGTGTATACCAAAGTAGTTACCGACAAGTCTCCCTGGCTGCAGGGTGCGCAGCCGGGGGAGACCTACTGCAATCCCGCCTCCCACGGAGAAGGCCGCTTCGTGGCATCCAAAGAGTGGATTGACAGGCTCTTTGAAAACGGTCAGGTGGCAACCCAGTATGCGGATTCCCAGGGCAATGTGTCCATGGACGAGGAATACAATATCAACGGCTCCTATGCCGCCATCGAAGGTATCACCTCCCCCGACGGACGGGTCTTGGGCAAGATGGCCCATTCCGAGAGACGGGACAGCGCCGTGGCCATGAATATCTATGGGGAGCAGGATATGAAGATATTTGAGAGCGGTGTGAGGTATTTCCTGTAATTACTGTAAATATCCAGAGGCACACCCGATTATCCTGTGAGGGCAAACTGGGACAGCCCCAGAAAGCGAATATAAAGTATAAAATACGACCTTGTAGAGAGGAATGATCCTTTCTATGAGGTCGTTTTTAAATGCAGGATTAAGGGAGAAAAAGCCATGAGCATTCCTGTCTCCCAGAAATTTGACATTTAATCTACGGAAGATTTTCTTCTGTGGCGAAAATGCCTGTTTTGCCCGTAAAAACAATGTTTCTAGCGGTTTTGTAGGGTAAAAAAGCCCTGTTTCCCCAGTGACGTTTTGTAAAGGACTTTTTAATCATATTCACAGAAAATTTACATTTCAGGACAAAAAAATAGAGCCAGGAACCTGTTTTTTAGATTCCTGGCTCATTAGTGCCATTTACATATTCTGGTCTGTTTTCAATTTTCTCACTTCATCAACTGAAAGACCAACATATTCCGCAATCTTTTCAAGCGTTATTGATCCATCTTCCAGCATTTTCTTTGCAACATTTATCATTCCTTCTTTCAATGTCTGATTCCTCATATCTTCCATAGCCCGGCACATAATCTCGATTC
>CAMWSA010000374.1 GCA_947176785.1 uncultured Lachnospiraceae bacterium | reverse complement strand
CCCGCCCCCTGTCCCGGGACACAGTTCCCTGACTCCTCCCCTGCCGTCGAACTTCTGCCCGTCACGGACCAGAGGTTGAAAAAAGCCTGGGACCATGATCTGTACCGGGTGCGGCTGCGGATGACAGAGAGAACCTTCACCCTGGAAATCCGGTGAATTCCGCCCTGTGGCGGGTAAATTCGCGTAATTTCTCTACAATTTATATCTTCATAACGGGACAGGGAGGATCTATGGAATACAAGTATTGTGAAAACGGGAATTTTGAGGACTTATCCAGCGGCAGAGTGATATATGGCGGCAGCGGTGTGCCCAATTTTCCGGTGCGGCTCGGAAACGAAATCTACAGGAGATGCACGGGATATCTCCCCGGGAAAGCGCACTTTACAATATATGACCCCTGCTGCGGGGGCGGGTATCTGCTGACCGTTCTGGGCTTCTGCAATCACAATATTGCTAAAATCACAGCCAGCGACATCAGCGGTGAGATGGTCGCCGCCGCCGCCAAAAACCTTGCCCTGCTGACCCGGAAGGGCCTGGAGCGGCGAAGGCAGGAACTGGATGCGCTTCTTCGGCAATATCAAAAGCCCTCTCATCGAGAAGCCCTGTGCAGCCTGGAACGGCTGCAGACCAGTCTTCGCCATGATATTCCATCCACCCTGTTTGCCACGGACTGCACCAAAGCGATCCCCTTCGAGGGCACTCCGGATATCATTATGACGGACGTGCCCTATGGCAGTCTGACCACCTGGGAGGACGGCGGTGAAAATCCCCTGCTGGCAATGTATCTGCGTCTGTCCGAAATCGCCCGCCCGGATACTGTCCTTGCCGTCATAATGGACAAGGGGCAAAAATACCGGGGTGATGTGTGGGTACGGTTGGAAAAACAGGTAATTGGGAAGAGAAAATTCGAGATATACCGGCGGCGGATATGATTGTTGTACGGCACAGAGCATATCCGCCTGAGAACACTCCCGACAAAACCAACATGCCTCCGGCCCGTTTCATGACAGGCCAGAGGCATTGTACACATTGCAGGCGGCCCACATTCTTATGCCATCAGGGCATATAAAAAGAGGGTGCCCACCAAAATCAAAACGGACAGTCCCGCCAGCACAAAAGTAGCGATGGCAAAGCCCTTTTTCTTGGTCTTGATGCCGCAGGAAGCGAAATAGAACTCCAGCGCATACAGCAGGACACCATATGTATATCCTATAAAGGAGAGCAACAGCCCTACAATGGATAACACAAACCCAATCACGGCCATTCTCTCATAGGATCTGTTGGTGGCTTTGGCAAAATCCTCATAATTGCCGGAGGCCGCCTGGGTGCCGTCGGCGATGGCGCTGGCGTGGGGCTGTACGTTGTAAGGTGCCCCGGGGGTTCCGTATCCCGGCTGCGGCGCATTGTAGGAGGACAGCGTCAGAAACAGCGGCTCCAGAGTCTGCTTATAGGCGGCTTTCGGGACGGACCCCGCAAAGCTGTCGTCCAGGAGATAGGGCTTCTTAAATTTCCCAATGTAAGCGTTGATCGTCACCATCCCCGGCTGTATATAAAACTCAAACAGTCTTCTGCCCACAATGGGATCATAATACTGGTAATAATATTGCCCGTTCTTCTCCTTCAGTTCAAAGCTGTTGGCTCCCAGCCAGTTCATTATGGTCTGATGGGCCAGATTCGGGTCTACATTGATGGGAAACTGATAGGTACTCTTTCCTTTTTTCATAAAAAACTCCCTCCTGCCCGCATCAGCGGGCGTCCGGGTCAGGATAATGAAAACGCACTCCTCCCTGACTCCTCCCTCTTAAACAAATGCATTGTATCATGTTCTTTTTCCGCCCGTCAAGACATATACGCACGAGCGCTTTACTTTTCCGATTCCTGCGTGTCACCTGCTGCATAATTATAGTAAATGATATGGGCCGTTGGCTATTGGCAACATGCGACGTGCAGGAAGGGAAATCTAACCGCACGAGCGTATACCACAGATTATTCCTGTTTCAGGGAGAATCTCTCCCCTCCTGCAGCGCCAGCAGAATACGGCTCTCCCGCAGGGTCTTGCTCTGGTCATAGTCGTACTCAATGGTCTGGATAGCGACATCCGGATAGCGCTGATGGAGCCTCTGCAAAATCCCCCGCTCGCACACGTGGCTGACCAGGCAGCCAAAGGGATGCAGGATCAACACGCTCTTGCAGCCCTTCTCCACATACTGCGCCGCCTCCGCCGCAATAAGCCAGCCGTCCCCGGTATTGCAGCCATATTCGATAATACCCGCGGCCCTCTCCTTCAGCTGCGCAAAACAGAGATCCGTTTGAAACCGCCCGCCCTCAGAGATGCAGGCAAACAACTCCTCCTGAAGCCTGCACAGATATCGGCCCGCCGCATCACAGATCCTCTTTTTTGCCCTGCCGCAGCCCTGCCTGCGCTTTCCGCCGCTCCCATAGCGCTCCGCCATGTAACTCTCCGTGTCCACCAGGTAGATACAGTAATTGATAAATCCGCCGCTGTAAGGCTCACCGCCATGTTCTAAGACAAACTGCTCGATCTTGTCATTGCCCAGCCCGGAAAACTTCATGTAGATCTCGCCGGTGATGCCCACCCGCCGCTTTTTTTCCCGGCGCACTGGAATCTCCCCGAACCGCTCTATGGCATGACGGTATCCCATAAGCCGGGCCTTTCTCCCGTTTTTATGAGCCAAAATGTCCCGGCACAGCTTCTCCTCCACCTGCGCCCGCACCCGGTCCGTCTCCCCCGGCACCGTCTCATAGGGTTTTACCTGCTGATACAGGCACATAATCAGATCACCGTAGCACACCGCGGCAATGGCCCCTGCCAAAAGCCGGGGCGTGATGCGGAAGCCCGGATGCCTCTCCTCCCCGCGGAAATTCAGAGAGATCACAGGGATGCCGTCATATCCCTCCATACCCTGCCGGTATTTTTGGTACAAAACGCGCTGCAGCAGGTTATAGATATTCCCCGCCCTGCACGCGCCGCCCGCCTGGGGTTCCATGAATGCCACCTCCCCCGGCCCTCTCTCTCCGCTCTCCAGATACTCCATGAACTGGGCAATTATAAGCACGGTCGGGTAACAGTAATCGTTGCTGATATAACGCAGCGCCCCGTTTCTGTCCTTCACAGCATTTTTCAGCACCTCAAAGGAGTAGCCGTCCGCCCGGAAAGCCGCCTCCAGGAACACGTTGTGGTACTCCAGCATCTCACACAGCAATATGGTCCGGGTGTGCTTATCCCGCCGGGTAAAATTTTTCCTTATACTGTGGGGCTTACCCATCTCATACTCTCCCCATAATAACCTCAATCCTCGTTGATCTTCAGCCGGCGTTCCCCGCCCTCAAAGAATTGCCTGTCCTCCTTTGCGCCGATCAGCCTGTATTCGCCCGCCCGGACATGAATATGATAGACCGCGTTCTTACTGCGGATCATCGCAGACCCGTCCAAAGAGCCGACTCCCCAGACCCGGCTCCCCTCACCCGTAAGTTCCAGGCGACAATCCCTTGTCACTACGGTGAGATTACCGCCCGCATTGCCCACCATGCCCACATTCTGGCCGTTGAACTTCACGGACAGCCGGCCGGCTTCAATCCGAATCTGCCCGTCGGTCTTTTCCACGCTGCCAATGCCGCACAGGCGGCTGCCGGAGCCCGTGATCTCCACGCCGGAGTTGGCAATGTGAATATTCTGATCTCCCCTCAGGCAGCCGATGCCCAGTCCCGTCCCGGAATTGATATCCAGCCGGAGCTTGCAGTTCCGAATAACAATGGGCATCGCCCCCTCACAGCAGCCGACGGCAATTCCCATCTCACTGGCCACACTGATCTCCACATTTCCGCTGCCCACCTGTATGCCGCCGCCCTGTTTGTAGATGCCTCCGCCCAGCGCAATGCAGTCGTTGCCTTCCGCATGCAGATACAGGCTGCCGGAGGACGCCCATACAATCTCGCCCACGGTGGCATTGCAGGAATTGCCGATGCCGTAACACCGGATCTCCTGGGCCTTTACCCGCAGGCTGCCGCTGCCCGCCAGAAGCAGGCTGCTCCCCTCCGGCACGCGGATACCGATCTTGTCCAGCTGATTGTCCCCCTCCAGAAAAACAGTGAGACTGGCATTTTTGCCGATATCAATACAGGGAAGTCCCGCTATGCTCTCCAGAAGCACATTGCGTAAAGTCAGCCGGC
>CAMWSA010000373.1 GCA_947176785.1 uncultured Lachnospiraceae bacterium | reverse complement strand
GCCGACGAGATCATCCTGGCCGATCTGGTCTATGTTTGAGGGGGCGGGGCTGGTGCTGACCTTTGAGAAAGTGATGGAGATTTTCAAGGACTATCTCACCGAGGACACCCGATATGAGATCGTCATGACCTCCCACGGCTACACAGTGCTGGAATGGGATTCCAGCGCCAACACTTGGGCAGGTGAGGAACTGTGCGCTACACCGGAGATCATGCGGGATGTGCTGCTGGACTGCTTCATGTGGAGGTCGCATGTTGTCTACAAAGGAAGGATTCGCATTAAGACCACTTGTCTTCTATATCTTTATGGTGTGGAGCAGGCGGTCTTTTTATTTCATTTTCGTTCTTTTAATTGTTGCAGGAATAAACCTGAGGCTTTCGAAAGAACCTGATATTTTTTCCAAACAATATAAAGCTGTGCTTCTAAAGTGGGAGAAAGTGGCTTAAAACATAGATTACTGTCCCCTGTGGTGTTGATCAGCCTGTCCAGTGCAATGACATATCCAAAGCCCTTCCTGACAAATTGCGCCGCATTGTATATCAAATCGTAAGTTGCAACAATGTTGAGTTCGGAAATATCTGCTTTTAGCCAGCGGAACATTTCTGTATTGATGGAGGTTTGATGGGATACAATCAGCGGCTTATCCCATAAATCTTCTGCGCAGATCGTCTCTTTTTCTGCCAACGGACTGTCCTCACGCATCAAGACACCCCATGAGTCTTTTTGTGAAAGTCTTATATAATCATATTTGCTCATATCTGCTTCTCCAACTAACAGTCCGAAGTCGATCAATCCCTTATCCAGTTTTTCCATAACACGTTCTGCGTCACCACTGTAAATATGATAATGAATGAGAGGGTGTTTTTCCCGCAAATCCTGAGCCGCCTGCGCCAGGAACGAAATACTTTCGGTTTCTCCGCAGCCGATATAAATATCTCCGTTGATGTTTTCACTGGAAGATGTCAATTCTGCTTTTGTCTTTTCCATTAAATCAACTAATTCTTCCGCACGTTTACGAAGCAGCATCCCGTCCTCAGTAAGCATAACCTTTTTGCTTCCTCGAATAAATAACTGTTTTCCCAGTTCCTCTTCCAAATCTTTTAATTGTCTGGAAAGCGGCGGCTGTGTCATGCGTAGAGCTTCTGCCGCCTTTGTTATGCTTTCTTCTCTTGCGACTGCAAGGAAATACTGCAATACCCGGATATCCAAGAAAAAATCCTCCCTTCTGATGTCTTTACTACAAAAATAGCAGAAAACACCATATTTTTCAAGTATGGAATACTATTCTATATATGTATTTGCTATTTTGCTTATGGCAAATTACAATGGGGTCAGAAGGGTGGGAGATGGCAATGTCAACCGGTGAAAGAATTTGAAATATAAAGCGAGGAGGATATGGATATGAGTACAGCAAAACCGAAAATTGCATTAGGAGCCTGGTCTTGGGGAGCGGGAGCAGCCGGAGGGGATCAGGTATTTGGAAATCATTTGTTTGAAAAAGATTTGAAGCCTGTATTTGAGAAGGCAATGGAATGTGGACTGAACCTGTGGGACACGGCAGCGGTTTACGGAGAAGGGACGTCAGAGCGTATTCTTGGTAATTTTGTGAAGGATGTGCGCCGGGAGGGAGTTGTTCTCTCCACAAAATTTACCCCGCAGATAGCCGGCAGTTCACCGGATGCAATGCAGAAAATGCTTGACGGAAGCAAGGAGCGCCTGCATACAGATGTGATTGATATTTACTGGATTCACAATCCGATGGATGTGGAAAAGTGGACACCGGATTTAATTCCTCTGGCAAAAAGCGGACAGATTTTGTCAATCGGTGTTTCCAACCACAATCTGGACGAGATAAAAAGAGCAGAGGAAATTCTTGCAGCGGAGGGTTTGAAGATTTCCGCGGTGCAAAACCATTACAGCCTGTTGCATCGTTCTTCCGAGCGGGCAGGCATCCTTGATTACTGTAAGGAAAACGGCATCACTTTTTATTCTTATATGGTATTGGAACAGGGGGCGCTTACCGGGCGGTACAATGAAGCAAATCCGTTTCCGGACGGAACCGGACGAGGCGATTCCTATAACCCGCATTTGAGAAAACTGGCGGCATTGATAGATGAATTGAAAACAGTAGGCACACGTTTTGATGCCAGTCCCGCACAGGTTGCGACGGCATGGGCGATTGCAAAAGGTACCCTTCCGATTATCGGGGTGACGAAGGTGAGTCAGGTCGAGGAAGCTGCAAGGGCGGCGCAGATCGAACTGACCGCTGACGAAATCAGCCGCCTGGAAAGACTTGGCGATGAAACAGGTGTCCATACGCTTCGGGAATGGGAAAAGGAGATGTAGACCGTGACAGTAAAAGAAGTGATAGACGGCTTTCGGGAAGGGGCACAAGAAAATGCCGGGCGTGATGCGTATGCAAACGAACTTTTTCAGGAAGCTGTCCGCATTGGAATGGAACTTAATATGAAGTATCATACACCGGAGGAATTGCGGGAGATTATGGGCAGGTTAATCGGAAAAAGGATAGACAGTTCTTTTCGGATGTTTCCCCCGTTCTATACGGACTTTGGAAAAAATATCACAATCGGGAAAGATGTCTTCATCAATTCGGGATGTCATTTTCAGGATCAGGGCGGGATTGAAATCGGAGATGGCACACTGATTGGGCACAATGTCGTGCTGGCAACGATCAACCATGATCTGAACCCGAAGGAAAACAGAAAAAATCATTATGCACCCATAAAGATCGGTGCCCATGTATGGATTGGTTCTAACGCAACCGTATTACCGGGCGTGACAATTGGCGATTATGCGGTGGTTGCGGCGGGAGCCGTGGTGACACGGGATGTTGCCGCCATGACGGTAGTGGGAGGCGTTCCTGCAAGAGTGCTGAAGGTGGTTCGGGAAGAGAAGGAGGAATGCCATGAAACAGCGGTATAAGCTTTTGTTGGCCGGTTTGCTTATGGTTATATTCTCAGCCTGTGAAAAACGGACAGAATCCTCTGTGGATAAAGTGCCGGAACAGTACGGGCAGTCGGAAAGCGCCGAAATAACAGAGCAGACGGAGAATACCGAAATAACAGGACAGACAGAAAGTGTCAAAACAACAGGGCAGACGGAACAGGAACATTCCGCAACTTCAGAAACCATTCAGACTGAGACACAGACGGAAAATAATCTGACAAATGGGGGCGGACAGCGGCCGCAGATGCAGGAAGGTGGCCATACAGTGACAGGAGATCGTACTTTCAACTTTGAAACAAAAACAGTTTTACTAAACAGCGGGTATGAAATGCCCATATATGGGATAGGCACATATAGCCTTACCGGGGATACCTGTGCGGCGTCCGTCACGGCGGCATTAAACAGCGGTGTCCGCCTGATTGATACCGCCCATATGTATCATAATGAGGAAATTGTGGGAGAAGCTGTCAGGAACTCCGCCGTACCGAGGGAAGAAATTTTTGTCATCACGAAACTGTATCCCAATCAGTTTTCTGATCCTGAAACGGCAATTGAGGAGGCCCTTGCCAAATTGGATATAGATTATATTGATATGATGCTGCTTCACCACCCCGGAGAAGGTGACGTGGAGGCCTATCTTGCAATGGAAAAAGCGGTTGCAGACGGTAAAATCCGTTCGCTTGGCCTATCAAACTGGTATGTTGAGGAACTGGAGGAATTTTTACCTCAGATAAATATTACGCCTGCACTGGTTCAGAATGAAATACATCCGTATTACCAGGAAAACGATGTAATCCCATATATTCATAGTCTTGGGATTGTGGTGCAGGGCTGGTATCCGCTTGGAGGCAGGGGGTATACGGCACAGCTGCTTGGAAATGAGGTGATTTCGGAAATTGCGGCGGCGCATGGAAGGTCATCGGCGCAGGTTATTTTACGATGGAATCTGCAAAAGGGTGTGGTAGTAATCCCCGGTTCCAGCAATCCCAATCATATTCAGGAGAATACGGAGTTGTTTGATTTTGAATTGACGGAGGAGGAAATGGAGCGGATAAATGCCCTTGACCGTGGTGAAAAGCACGACTGGTATTAAGAATAGTTCTGACATTTGTAAAGCGGAGGTAGCATATGAAAGTATTAGCGATTAACGGCAGCGCCAGAAAAGACGGAAATACAGCAATCCTTATCAACACTGTATTTGAGGAGTTAAATCAGGCGGGGATTGAAACGGAAATGGTACAGT
>CAMWSA010000372.1 GCA_947176785.1 uncultured Lachnospiraceae bacterium | reverse complement strand
AACGGTGACAGTGATGCTGGACAGGGAGGGGTATGAGGTCACTACCTATCGCATGGACGGGGAGTATGAGGATTACAGGCATCCCAAAGAGGTGGTGTTTACCTCCCGGCTGGTGGAGGATTTGCAGCGCAGGGATTTTACCATCAACGCCATGGCCTACAACGAAACCGCGGGGCTGGTGGATGCCTTTGGCGGCATGGGGGATATCCGGCGGGGAGTGGTTCGCTGTGTGGGCTGTGCCAAAGAGCGCTTTAACGAGGATGCCTTGCGCATTCTCCGTGCCCTGCGGTTTTCCGCACAGCTGGGTTATACCATCGAGGAGGAGACACAGCAGGCCATACGGGAACTGGCTCCCAGCCTGGCCGCCGTCAGTGCGGAGCGGATTGCGGCGGAACTGGTAAAGCTTCTGGTATCTCCCCACCCGGACTATCTGCGCCAGGCATATGACATGGGTGTCACAGCTGTAATCCTGCCGGAACTGGATCGCTGCATGGAGACACCCCAGAAGCATCCCCACCATTGCTATACGGTGGGTGAACATATCCTGCACAGTCTTGACGGTGTTCCCGGGGTGAAGGATATGCGCCTTGCCATGCTGCTTCATGATATTGGAAAGCCCCGCACGTTGGAGACAGACGAGGAAGGGATCACTCATTTCCACGGGCATCCGGCGGTGAGCGCGGAGATGGCGGAGGGGATTCTGCGGCGTTTGAAGCTTGACAATGAGACGATTGCCACTGTCCGGCGTCTGGTGGAATTTCATGATTACGGCAACAATGTAAATCCCACTCCCGTGATTGTCCGCCGTGCGATGAACCGGATCGGCGAAGATATTTTTGCCAAGCTGCTCATTGTCAAGAGGGCGGATCTCATGGCCCAGAGCGAGTATCGGCGCAGGGAGAAGCAGGAACTGGTGGATGCATGGGACAGGGAATACCGCGGCATTGTTGCCAGGGGACAGTGTATCTCCATAAAGGACCTGGCTGTGGGAGGCAGGGATCTGATCGCCGCCGGAATTAAGCCGGGACCGCAGCTGGGTGCCATCCTGCAGCAGATGCTGGAGCATGTGCTGGAAGTACCGGAGGATAATACCAGGGAAAAGCTGCTCAGGATTTTTCTGAAAGTAACATAAGTTCTAAAGGGCTCTCATAAGATAGGATAGGGCCGGGGCAGGGGTGCGCCGGAACGGCATATTTTATGGGAGGTACAGATCGTGAATGATAGAGCGGTGGCTTTGCTGGAGCAGTATGATGTGGAGATCCTGCGGACAAGGAAGGGCAGGGGCGTGATCCTGTGTGACACGGATAAGGGTCTGCTTGTATTTAAAGAATATGAAGGCAACGAGGCGAAGCTGGCGCTGATTGACAGGCTGTTGTCCCGGATCAGAGACCAGGGCAGCGTATCTGCGGAGACGCTGGTTCCCACCCGGGAAGGCGCGCTGTGCGTCAGGGAAAACGACGGCACGGCTTACATTCTAAAAACCTGCTGTGAGGGCCGGGAATGCAACATCTATGACCGGGGAGAGTGCCAGGAGGCCGTGAGGACACTGGCAAAGCTGCACCAATGCATGGTGCTGGAGCCCCGGGAGGACTGTCCGGCGCTGATGGAGTTTTCCCCGCTGCAGGAGTATGAGAAGCATAACCGGGAACTGGTCAAAGTGCAGAGATTTCTGCGCAAAAAGAGCCAGAAGACCCAGTTCGAGTACAGCCTGCTGGGCTGCATGGATTATTTTATCGGGCAGGCCAGGGAGGTGACAGAGGGGTGGCGCTCCTATGAGGAGCGTATCACGGGGATGCGTCCGCCGGGAGTAAACGAGCCCGGCATGCCCGCAGCGCAGCAGCCTGGGAGGCAGGAAGAATATACTTACTGTCACGGGGATTTCCAGTATCACAACATCCTATGGGGGAGCCAGGGCATGTATATTGTCAATTTCGAAAAATGTCTCAGGGACAGACAGATCCGGGATCTCTATCTGTTGATGCGCAAGCTGCTGGAGAAGACCGACTGGCCGGCGGCGCTGGGCAGGGAACTGCTGGCTGCGTATGAGAAGATCAAATCTGTCAGCGCCTATGCCTATATCGACTTATACTACCGTCTGGCATACCCGGAGAAATTCTGGAAAATCGTCAACTTTTATTACAATTCCGGCAAGGCATGGATACCGCAGCGCAACCAGGAAAAGCTGGATAAGCTGCTGGCCCAGGAAGAGCAGAAAAAGAGTTTTCTCGAAAACGTGTTTCAAATATAGAATGTTTGGCAGAGGCCAAAGCCCAATAATGCAGAGAAGAGGTAGAGATGACAGAGAGACGAAAGAGGACCATCAAGGGAATACTTATGCTGGCAGGCATGCTGGGGCTGTTGACGGCCTGCGGCATGATGCCCGGCAGCCAGGCAGGACAGTCCGTGCCCCCGGCGTCTCAGGAGCAGCCGGGCACGGGTTTTGTTCCGGCAGGCCCAAACAGTTATGATTCCGCAGACACAGCTGTTGTGGTGAAGAGAGACAGTAAGGAGAACACGGTGACACTGCTGAATCTGGAACTGAGCCGGACTTATACATTGTCTGTGGAGGGCACCAGCAACCTGTATGACAAGTACGGGGAGGCAGTGTCCCTGGAGCAGATTGTACCCGGGGACATTGTGGATGTGACATTTCTGCGTTCCAAGAAGAGAGTGAACACTATGCAGATCAGCCCCTCATCCTGGGAGTACGCCTCCGCTTCCCGCTATGATATTGACCTGCGGCGAGGGGAGGTGACCATCGGGGATGACGTGTACAAGCTGACGGATGACACCATCTATCTCTCTCAGGACATGCGGATAGAGGCCATGGACCTTAATCCGGTGGATGTGCTGACCTTCAAGGGTATCGGCAGCAGCATTTGCAGCATTGAAGTGGAGCGGGGGCATGGCTATCTGCGGCTTAAGAATGAGGAGAAGTTTTTGGGCGGCTATATGGATATCGGCCAATTCAGCACGCGCCAGATCAAGGAAGACATGCTTCTGACAGTGCCCGAAGGCCGCTATGAGATAAAGGTGAGCAAGCGGGGCGGAGGCGGCACCAAGGAAGTGACCATACGGCGGGGGGAGGAAGTCACGCTGGACATCGGGGATCTGGAGGTGCCGGAGATCGAGTACGGCACCATTGTGTTCACACTGGAGCCTTCCGGGGCAAAGCTGTATATTGACGGGGAAAAGGTGGATACCTCCGCTCCCGTGAGCCTGGAATATGGTCTCCATCAGGTGATTGTCAGGGCCAACGGCTACCAGACCCTTACCACTTATATCAAGGTAGCACAGCCCTCGGGCGGTTTGAGCCTCATACTGGATGAAGTGGATGCGGGCAAGGAAAATGACGAACAGGAGGAGAAGGACAAGCTGGCCCAGTACAAGGTGTTTGTGGATGCGCCAGAGTTTGCGGAGGTGTATCTGGACGGCAACTATGTGGGAATTGCGCCCACCAGCTTTGCCAAGAGCGAGGGCAGCCATATTATTACCCTGCGCCGAAGCGGTTGTGAAACCCGCAGCTACACCATATCCGTTGACGGTGAGTACAAGGATATCACCTACTCCTTTGCAGAGCTGGTTCCGGGCACCGGTACCACTGATACAAGCACCCAGATTGTGACGGCCACACCCGAACCGACAGCCGTGCCGGAACCGGCAGTGCCGGTGCCCGAAACGGCCCCGGCGCAGTAGGCTGGGATTCATTGTTTTTATGAAAAATCCTTGACAAACAGGGGAAAAGCATATATAAATATATGTAGACGTTTCGCATATGAAGAATCTGTCAAAAATAACAGAATACTCAATAGAGGAGGAATTTCAACATGAACAAAACGGAATTAGTCGCTGCCATGGCGGAAGAGGCTGGCTTGTCCAAGAAGGACGCAGAGAAAGCACTGAAGGCATTTACCGATGTTGTAGAGGCTGAATTGAAGAAGGGCGGCAAGGTACAGTTAGTAGGTTTCGGCACCTTTGAAGTGTCCCAGAGAAGCGCAAGGGAGGGCAGGAATCCCCAGAGCGGCAAGCCTATGAAGATCGCTGCTTCCAAGGCTCCCAAGTTCAAGGCAGGCAAGGCTTTAAAGGATTCTTTGAACTAATAGGATGAGGTACGCGAGAGAACCTAGCGATAGGTTCTCTTTTATATTCACTGGGGCTTTACTCACCAGGACTATGTGATGGTAGGGAATATGCGGTACTCTAAACAGCATATTCC
>CAMWSA010000371.1 GCA_947176785.1 uncultured Lachnospiraceae bacterium | reverse complement strand
ATGTTGTAATGTATATTGTTATTGTATACATTTTATGGTTAACCATATTATAAGCAACATTACCAAGAACGCAATACCTACGTACATGTACTCAATATAAACATTTAAATCGGATGGAGGGCTTATTTTATGAAAATGAAGCTCATTGTTTTGGCATTAACGGCAGTATTGGCCGGATCCAGCGCATTGCTCACACAGGCCAGCACGAACACACACGATCACAAATATACGATATGGACATATGTCAAGACTACGCAGGACGGTTCATATACTTATAACTACATAACAGGTACCAATCCCATCACCGGTACCGTTACATATGGAACCTGTCTAGTGATGTGTGAAACAGAATACTATACCTATAAATGTAATGAAGACGGCTGCTTTGCAACTGATAGAACGCTAAATCCTGTGCCAGTGGAATCGCATGGCAGTTGCCGCAAATAGTCTTTCCTGATGCATTGCCCACATCGTGTAAAACTATGGAGACTAATCAGAACCCGGTATTAAATTTTCTGAACACAATGTGGGCATCGCCTTGGTACGTCTTAAACAAATTATCTTTTTCTGACAATGGAGCAAGTAAAAATGAGAACAGGACTTTGCAGATCTTTGGGGTTACTGATATTAATATCTCTACTCTTTACGGGCTGTGCCGCAAGGCAGGCAGAACAAAAAGATCCAGAAAACCAGACTGTCAATACGGACGGTCATTTGCCGTGGTCAGACTGGAATACCTGGTTTGTGGAAATGGGATCTGACAGTAGCGGAAAAATTATGGGATTTGCCGTGACAAAGAACGGACTGTTTACCGCATATAACAGTGTGCCGGAAAACGCTGAAGGCTATCCTCTGTACCGAATTTCGGATCAGAAATTAAAACAGGTAGAGACAAAATATTCCTTCGAAAAAGTGTACCTCGAAATGCCCGTTGAACATCAACCTTTCTGCATGTTCTCCACCGAAGAAAAACTGTATATACTTGCGTCCTGTATTACTGAGGATATGGTCTCCTATTTTTTATATACTACAGACGCCGAAGGAGGAAACGCACGACAGGCAAACATTACGGAAGCTTGGAATACGGCTTTCCATGAGCAGTACGGAACCGTTCTGGCTGCCGTGGATGGAAACGGACTTGTGTATATCGGCACAAAAGGAACTGAATGTAATGTTCTTGTTATCCGGGAGGACGGGAGTCTGGCTTCCGTCCTTCGGCAACAGGATTGCACACTCTATGATTTGGCAAGCGAGGACGGACAAGTATATTGTGTCGGTAGATCTCAGGGCGCAGATACCCTGTTCCGCATTGACAACCAAGAACAGGCTCTTGAAACAATAACTACCCTTCCTGACAGCAGGGGAACCGTAATGCTGCGGCCAGGGCCAGGCAACAGCCTTTTATATGGATATTATGATGCCATATACCAGTATGATCTGGAAAAGGGAAATGGTCAGAATGTCTATGCTTGGGCCGATGGAGGAATGGACGGCAGGAGTATAAACAACTTTTTTATGTATGATTCGCAGAGTTTATGGGTACTGCCAAATTTAAATGAGAATAGTTTAATAATGATGCTACTACAGATGCCTGCTGTGAAAACCGAAAACGAATCGACTATAGCCAAGGAAACAGTGATCATATGTGGAGATGCAGTATGGAATACGGAACTGAAAAAGGCGGTGGGAGCGTTTAACATAGCTAATGACAAATATCAGGTTGAGATTAGAGCATATAATTACGAAAGGCTCATGGCGGAAATGATTTCCGGAAACGGACCGGATTTAATTCCGATAAATGGAATAGGGGTATCTATGGCCGCAAATAAGGGCATCGTGGAAGATCTGAATCCCTATCTGGAAACAAGCGAAATACTGTCCCGGGATATGCTCAATGAGCGGGTTCTGAGCCTCTATACAGTGGACGGGAAGCTGACCTGCATTCCTCCCAGCTTTTGTATCATAACGCTCTTTGGGAAGGAATCCGAGTTAGGCGGCGAGCCCGGCTGGACAATGGAGGAATTTCTTGATTATGTGGACAAACACAGAGGACTTACTGTCATGGAGGGCGTCATGCGGAATGACTCCCGTAAGGTTATGATGATGATGATGTGGAATGCCAGACAACAACAGTGGGTTGATTGGAAACAGGGAATAGCAAAATTTAATCAGGAGGAATTTACAGAACTTTTACAGTTTGCCTACACATATGAATCGAAATATGACGGCGAGTCCGAAAGTGCGGAGAACAGATGGCAGGAGGGTAAAATCTTACTCTATTCACGCCCGGTAATAGACATGACGACTTATTTGTGGTATCAGGAGGTTTTGGGGGATGACCGAGTGGCAATAGGGTATCCAACGCAGGAAGGAACCCCTTGCAATGAACTCAGCGCTTATGGTGGATATGGAATCAACGCTGCCAGTGCCCATAAGGAGGGGGCATGGGCCTTCATTGAATATCTGGCCTCCAGTCAGACGGGAGAGAAAACCTACCAATCGGGGATTGCCACATTAAATTCAGCCATGGAAGATATGTTGGAGCAATCAAAAGAAGAAAAGGTTATTAGCATATCCGGTTATGATATCCCACCTGCCACAGACAAAGACATCCAACAATTCCGGCAATTGCTGGACGATGCGGTAATCCGGGACGGCGAACTGATTGTAGTGAATGAAATTTTGACAGAGGAATTGGATATGTGTTTTTCAGGCGGCCGCTCTGTGGAGGAAACTGCCGCTGTGATCCAGAACCGTGTGCAATTATACTTGGACGAGAATCTGTAGTTCACTGCAGCTGTCTGTCGCTCCCTGTCCAAAACTGTCTTAGAAACCGTTGCAAAACAGCTTACCGATAGTCCGCAGCATTTCTCAGATAATAATTTAAAGGATTGAGCAAACCAGCTCCGTCCTTTATTTTTGTTTCAAGTACCTCTGGACTGATAATATAATTGTAATTTCCGTATCAGGTTTAATGTTGTACTGTCGTTTACCTGTAAAAGAACCTTGAGAGGGAACTTCAGAACGAGAGTAGACAGCATAACAGGCAACAGAACAAAACGAAACGGAGGGAGGAAAAAATTTAGAGAAAATGCAATTGAACTATAAGTGCGATTGTGATATTCTGTTCAAAATATAAATCGGAATTATGGAGGTCGAACGAAATGAAAGTTTTAGTGATGAATTGTAGTCCTGTCAGAAATGGTGCAACGGCAGAAATAGTGAATATAATTTCTAAATGTTTAAAGGAGCGATATGATGTCAGAAGTATATGTATCAATGATTTTAATATTAGTTTTTGTAAAGGGTGTAGAACATGCCATAATACGGCTAAATGTGTTCAGCATGATGATGTTGATAAAATCATTGAAAACTATGAGTGGGCAGATGCCATCATATCAGTATCACCTTCTTATTGGGCAGACATTCCCGGACAGTTTAAAGTTTTTATTGATAGGTGTACGCCTTGGTGTAATACCCATGAGCCACATGCAACCTTAAGCACTGGAAAGAAAGGCTATGTAGTGGCATTAAGAACAGGAACAAGCATGAGAGAATGTCAGCGCATTTTTGAAAGTATTGAACATTTTTACGGGCATTTAGAGATTGAATGCTGCGATGATAGATTAGGTTTATGTTCGGTGGAATATAAAGATGCAGTGGAACAAAGGAGAGATGAAATCATAGAATTTTGCAATAAGATTTAACTAAATTCTAATTGTCAGATAACAATTACCATAATTACAACTGAATAAGTAACATTTCAAAAGTTGTAAACTGGTGTTTGATATAAAATACCTTGATTAAGCTGGAAACAATGGATGTTGAATGAGTTGATATATGCGTCGAGAGTGGGTGGTCTTAGGACTGCCCTTTATTGGAATTCGCATCTTGACAGAACAAGTTCTATATAGTACTATTAATATCATGAAAAGGAGACGTCCTTTTTAACGCTGTACAGCAAAACTACCGCTTCTATCCTTGCGAAGCGGTGGAGCAAGGAAAGGTGTGATATCACTGGAAACACGAACAGGTTTTTTGATTTCCCATATTAAACAGGTTCAAGGGAGAGTCTTTGGTCGGCTTTTGCAAACATGCGGCGTAGAGGAGTTTAACGGACCACAAGGGCATATTCTTTATGTGTTATGGAAAAGTGAAGGCATTCCTATTGTGGAACTTGCACAAAAGACGGGATTGGCAAAAAATACACTTACTGTAATGCTTTG
>CAMWSA010000370.1 GCA_947176785.1 uncultured Lachnospiraceae bacterium | reverse complement strand
CAACAGCACGATCAGGGTGTTCTTTTGACACGGCCTGCCCCTGGCCGCCAGTTCATCCATGATATAGGGAAACAATGTCACCTCCTCCGGGTTTCCCCAAATGATTTTCATAATTTCAAGTTCAGCATCAGATACTTGTTGTAGCATGTGAAATCGCCTCCTTAATGTATAACACGATGTTGACATCAAAAATATAACACAGCGTCGTACTTTTGTCAAGCATAAGATTTGACAAAAGTGCGACGCTGTGTTTCCAGTCTTATTCAAATTTTCTGTCATAGAGCAATGCAGCAATCAAAACCACAAAGCAAGAGCCTGCATTATGCACCAAAGCACCCGTTGTCGGATTCAAAATACCTGATACAGAACAGGTTACGGCAATAAAATTGATACACACATCGGCGGCTTTAAGCGCAGGGGCATCATTCACGCCATCGCCTATCATACATACGCTATTTATGGCAAAGGCGGATTTATTTACCATTTCTTCAGTGTTTCTTCACAGTTATTTTATTGACTGGATAGTGGGTCGGGTGTACAATTCTATCTATCGCAGCATTTACATTCCGCCAAATGACTTGCCTGGATTTCCATCCGCTGCGTTGTCGTGAATCAGCGATGCAGCCGGCATTGCCTCCCTCCTCCGCCATACGGAATGAAAATCCATTCTGCATCCTTTGACCGAAAGTAAACGGTACGGTACACCCGTTATACGTATCAGCGATTAGAGCTTCTTTCCTGCGGCTCATGTGATCCGACTGCGCAACACGGGTGCAGGAATTGGAAAATCGCAGCGTTTGTCAGTATGGGACTATTTGGAAGGAGGTTGTGAGGTGGCGACAAAGGCACAGATCGAAAAGCTGCTTAAGCGGCTGGAACAGGTCCATCCTGCCAGACGCTGTTTTTATTTTCAAACAAAAACTAACCCGGTTAGAAAAAGGTTAGCAAAATAAAGGAGTGAAAAAGATATGTTAAAACTATTTAAAAACCTGAAAAAAAGAGAGTGGATGCTGGCTTTCCTTTCTTTTTTCTTTATTGTGGTACAGGTGTGGCTGGAACTGACCATGCCGGAGTATATGGCGGAGATTACCACGCTGGTGCAGACGGAAGGGAGTACGATGGGGGAAATCCTGTCCGCAGGCGGGAAAATGCTTCTCTGTGCATTGGGCAGCCTTTCCGCATCCATTGTCACCGCCCTTAGTGCGGCTAAGATTGCGGCAACCTTCGGAGGGACCCTGCGGGGAAAATTATTCCGGAAGGTGCAGTCCTTTTCCATGGAAGAAATCGGACATTTTTCAACCGCAAGCCTCATTACCCGCTCCACGAATGATGTTACCCAAGTACAAATGCTGATTGCGATGGGGCTTCAAATGCTGATAAAAGCGCCGATCACAGCGGTGTGGGCAATTCGCAAAATTGCGGATAAAGAGTGGCAGTGGACGCTCACCACAGGGGTCGCCGTGCTTGTGCTGCTGTCTGCGGTGGGGACCTGCCTGCTGCTTGCAATACCGAAATTCAAGAAAATGCAGACGCTCACGGATGATTTGAACCGTGTTACCCGTGAAAACATTACAGGGCTTCGCGTTGTGCGGGCTTATAATGCGGAAGGCTATCAGGAGGACAAATTTGAACATGCGAACCGGGCGCTTACCGGGACATACTTATTCGCACAGCGCACCATGGCCTTTATGATGCCGAGTATCCAGCTCATTATGAGCGGCCTGTCTCTTGGGGTTTACTGGATTGGTGCAGCCCTCATCAATGAGGCGGGCATGGCAGGCAAAATTGCCCTGTTTTCGGATATGATGGTATTTTCCCAGTATGCGATCCAGGTGGTGATGGCTTTCATGATGCTGATTATGATTTTTATGATCCTTCCCCGTGCGTCAGTTTCCGCAAAGCGTATTGGAGAAGTCCTTGACACGAAGCCGTCCATTGTGGATGGCGTGGTGACAGAAGGGGTAAAAGGAATGTGCGGGGAAGTGGAGTTTAAGAATGTGTCCTTCCGCTATCCGGATGCAGAGGAATGTGTGATAAAAGACATTACCTTTACGGCAAAGAAGGGAGAAACGGTGGCACTGATCGGTTCCACAGGCTGCGGCAAGAGTACGGTCATCAACCTGATTCCCCGCTTCTATGATGTCACAGAGGGGGAAATCCTGGTGGACGGCATAAATGTGAAGAAATACACCCAGCAGAGCCTGCGCAACAAAATTGGCTATGTATCGCAAAAAGCGGTTTTGTTTACGGGTACGGTCAGGTCAAATGTGGATTACGGGGACAACGGAAGAAACGATACGTCTTTCGAGGACATAAAGGCGGCAGCTGCCACGGCGCAGGCCGGCGATTTCATCGAAAAAACAGAGGAAGGCTATGATGGGTATGTGGCCCAGGGCGGGTCCAATTTTTCCGGCGGGCAGAAACAGAGGATATCCATTGCCCGCGCCATTGCGAGGAAACCGGAAATCTTTATTTTCGATGATTCGTTTTCGGCCCTTGATTATAAGACGGATCGTATCCTGCGCAAAGCCCTGAATGAAGCATGCCGGAATTCCACCCGGATTATTGTGGCGCAGAGAATCGGAACAATCCGTGACGCGGATAAAATCATCGTCCTTGAGGAAGGCAGGATTGCCGGAATGGGAAAGCATGAGGAGCTTATGAAAAATTGTGAGGTCTATCAGCAGATTGCGCTGTCACAGCTTTCGAAGGAGGAGTTGGCATAATGGAAAATAAAGAATATAAATCCGGTCAAATGAAAAACAGGCCCATGGGCCCGGCAGGAGGCCCTCACCGGAGAGGCGGGGAAAAGGCAAAGGATCTCATCGGCACGTGGAAAAAATTGCTTGGTTACTGCCGCAAATATACGGCGGTGTTTGGGATAGCCCTTATCTGCTCGGCGGCGGGAACAGTGCTTACACTGATTGGCCCGGATAAGCTGTCCGACATGACAGATGTGGTTACAGAGGGGATTGCGCCGGATACGGAAGCGCTGGAAGAAATCATGGAGGTGATTTCCGGTCATATTTCCGACAATATGGAAGCTGTTATCAGCGGGATCACTGCGAATTGGAGTGATGAAACGGCAATGGAGCAGAAAGCGGCCGAAATCATGCATTCGTCCGATCTCTCAGATGCGGATAAGCAGGCGTTCCAAACGCTGCTCATGAATATGGGGGAAGCGGCGGGACAAAACGAAATGCGGGAGCAGCTTCTGAGGCTGCCCGAAAGTGTGCTGCGGGTGCTGTTTCCGGACATTGTAATCAATGGCACCGTGATTCCTTCCGGGGATCAGACAGAGACACTGAAGCTATTGGGAAGCATTGACGGGGCGGATGCGGACGCCATGCAGTCCGTCCTGAAGGAACTGCCGGAAACCGTGACTTTGGCATTGTACACGGATGTGACGGTGGATGGCGTTACGATATCGGGAGAAGAGGTGTCCGCCATGATGGATACCTTGTCCGGAATAGGCCCGGAGGATACAAAAGCCGCCGTGGAGGCGTTTGATAAGCTGCCGGACTCCGTATATAATAGGATAAAGCCGTCTATTGATATGGACAGAATTTTTGGCATTGGGCTTCTTCTGGTAGTATTTTACGCGCTCAGTTATATTTTGTCGGCGATTCAGGGGTGGATTATGGCGACGGTTACGCAGCGTGTTTCCAAAGAGATGCGCTCCGACATATCCGGTAAGATCAACCGGCTTCCCATGTGGTTCTATAACCGCACCACTACCGGAGATGTGCTGTCACGGGTGACAAACGATGTGGATACCATTGGGCAGTCGCTCAATCAGAGCATCGGCAATCTGATCTCGGCCGTCGTACTTTTTTTTGGAAGTCTCTTCATGATGCTGCTCACCAATGGTTGGATGACATTGGCGGCAGTGACCTCCAGCCTGCTGGGGTTTGTGATTATGCTTGCCATCATGGGCAAGAGCCAGAAATATTTCACACGCCAGCAAAAGAACCTGGGCGAGTTGAACGGGCATATTGAAGAAACCTACGCCGGCCATACGGTTGTAAAAGCTTATAACGGGGAAGAAAAAGCGCAGGAAGCCTTTGACCGGATGAACAGCAGCCTCTGTGAAAGCGGCTTTAAAGCACAGGGGTTAGCCGGCCTGATGATGCCGATTATGAGCTTTATCGGAAATCTGGGTTATGTTGCGGTATGCGTTGTGGGCGGAGCCATGGCGCTGAATAATAAAATCAGCTTCGGCGTCATCGTGGCAT
>CAMWSA010000369.1 GCA_947176785.1 uncultured Lachnospiraceae bacterium | reverse complement strand
TTTTGTATATATTGCCCAATCCCTGTATCCTGAACGGGAGTTTCGCAAACGCCTACTGTAAAAAATATGGAAAGGAGCATCGGTTATGGCAAGGGTTACGGTGATTGGCGGAGGGAGTTGGGGAATCGCCCTGGCTGTATTGTTGCACAGGAACGGACATCAGATCACGGTCTGGTCCGCCTTGAAAAAGGAGCTCGATATGCTGAAGGCACAGCATGAGCATAAGATGCTGCCGGGGGTGAAACTGGCGGAGGATATTTGCTTTACCCAGGAGGTGCGGGAAGCCGTGGAGGGAGCAGACCTGCTGGTGATGGCGGTTGCCAGCAGCTTTACCCGCGAGACGGCGGCCAGGCTCTGCCCCTATGTGGCCTCCGGCCAGCGGATCGTCAATGTGGGCAAGGGCATTGAGGAGCATACGCTGATGACCCAGGCCCAGATCACGGAGCAGGAGATCCCCCAGGCCCGGGTGGCGGTGCTGTCAGGCCCTTCCCATGCGGAGGAGGTTGGCCGGGGGATCCCCACCACCATTGTGGTGGGAGCCAGAAGGCGTTCCGACGCAGAATATATTCAGAACCTTTTTATGAACGAGGTGTTCCGGGTTTACATCAGCCCGGATGTGTTGGGTATTGAACTGGGCGGGAGCCTGAAAAATGTGGTCGCTTTGGCGGCGGGCATTGCGGACGGCCTGGGCTATGGAGACAACACCAAGGCGGCGCTGATCACCCGGGGCATCACCGAAATCGCCCGGCTGGGCACTGCCATGGGGGGACGCTTTGAAACCTTTTGCGGCCTTACGGGTATCGGGGATCTGATTGTGACCTGTGCCAGTATGCATTCACGGAACCGCCGGGCGGGCATTCTGATCGGCCAGGGCAAGACCATGGAGGAGGCCATGGCGGAAGTGCAAATGGTGGTGGAGGGTGTGTACAGCGCCAAGGCAGCCATGGAGTTGGCCGGGAAATATGAAGTACAGCTTCCCATTATCGAGCAGGTAAACAAGATTCTGTTCGAGGGAAAGCCTGCTGATGTGGCAGTAAGAGAGTTGATGCTGCGGGACCGTAAGATTGAAGTGTCGGATGCTCTGTGGGAAGAGGAGTAATGGAATTATTAAGGAGAAAATGTGAAATATAGAAAGTGAGGAGATAGAAGGCAGGAAAAAATGATACTAATTATATTAAGCTGGTTGTGGATCGGAATCGTCTCTTTTCTTTTGGGGTTTGCGGCTATGCAGGGAATTAGAAAAGTGGCAGGAGAAGGAAAGGCATGCTGTAAACCGGATAGTGTGGAAATATATGTATTGATGGGACTGTTGTGTCTGACCATATATTCTCAGATATTTAGTTTAGTGACAGGGATAGGTTTTGCTGCTACGATCATTGTCGGCATGCTATGTCTGGTCTGCGCCATAGTGTTTAGAATAAAAATAAAGCTTTATTTTATTATGCTGATGTCACAGATTCGGAGAGGGACTTCTATATTATTAGTTCTGATGGTTTTGTTACTTTTTTTGCTGCTGGCCTATATTTCAGCAGGCCAGACCTGGCATTATGATACAGATTTGTATCATGCGCAGGCCATTCGCTGGATTGAAGAATTTGGAGTGGTAAAAGGATTGGGAAATCTCCACAACCGTTTTGCTTATAATAGCGCTTTTTTTTGCTTACAGGCGTTATTCAGCATGAAATTTGCCGTGAATCAATCCCTGCATAGTCTGAATGGCTTTATTACTTTTCTGATGATCAGCTATGCGTTATGTACTCTTAACGTCTGGAAAAAGGAACGTCTCAAAATATCCGATTTCTTAAAAATCGGTCTATTTATATACTTTGGATATCTGGAAAATTCGTTACTGATATCTTCTCCGGGGTCAGATCTATTGACTCTGTGCATGGTATTATATGTATCTGCTAAATGGGCGGAATTTCTGGAACGGGGTGAAAAAAGTCCTGTTCCGTATAGTATTTTGTGCCTGTTGGCGGTGTGGACGGTTACGGTCAAGTTATCTGCGGCCTTTCTGGTGTTTTTGACCATATATCCGGCAGTACTGATGATACGTGAGAAAAAATGGAAACAGATTGCAGTGTTTATGATAGCGGGTCTGGTGGTCGTACTGCACTTTCTTATAAGAAATGTTATAATTTCTGGATATCTGGTATATCCGTATGCGGCGGTTGATTTTTTTGATGTGGATTGGAAAATGGCGGCATCCGTTGCTGCTGACGACAGCAGGGAAATCATGGCGTGGGGAAGAGGGATGACCAGCAGACCGCTGTATGACGCAGATTTCAGTACATGGTTTCCTGTATGGTATGACAATCTGCAAAAGGAGATGAAAGTTCTATTTATTGCCAATATTGCGTGTATGGTGTTCCTGACAGTATATCTGGCATGGTTTTTTCTTAAGAAACGCAGAGAAGACTGGCCGTCTGCTTTGCTGTTATTGGTAAGCATGGCACAGGTGATCATGTGGTTTACGACGGCTCCACTGTTGCGGTATGGGCTGGCATATATGCTATTGCTGCCTGCTTTTCTGGCAGGACTGGTTTGCCAAAAAAGCGGCAGCCGTATTATGGCGTGGGCTATCTGTGTGGCAGGTATATACTGCGGAATGTCCCGAATGCTACAGGTGGCGGGTGACTTTACAGAGACTCATTGGAAACGTCCGGCAGACTATAATTGGAAAGACAGCAGAACTGTTGTGTGGGAAAACATGGAAATATATGTGCCGGATGGCAGTGACAGTATTGGATACTATTTTTTCCCAAGTACCCCGAATGAGGCAAGGCTGGAATCCATTGAACTGCGAACCGGAAAGCTTGCCGATGGATTCCGGTTAAGGGAAGGATACAGAGATAGGGTATTTAATTCATCAGGAGTTGTGATTGAATGATGCCTGTATATTAATTGAACTGGTCATGCAGAGTAATTTTGAGGAGAGGGATGCGTTTCCGCCAAGGCACGCATCCCATTTCTTTGTTATAGGAAACGCATTCATCAGCGTTTCCCTAGTACGGCATCCATGATCTCAGCCGCCATCTTGGGCTTGTTCATGGTATAGATGTGAATGCCATCCACGCCGTTTTGCTTTAAGTCAATAATTTGACGGATGGCGTAGTCGATCCCGGCTTTGCGCATATCCTCCGGAGAATCCCCGTATCGTGCGATCATATCCGCGAAAGCCTTGGGGATTGTGGCACCGGAGAGGGAGATGCTGGTTCCTAACTGGCTGGCTTTTGTCACAGGCATAATTCCTGCGTGGATGGGCAAAGTGATCCCTTTGCGCCGGGCTTTTTCCAGAAACTCATAAAAGTAGTCATTGTCAAAAAACATCTGGCTGATCAATTCCTCGGCTCCCACATCCTGCTTCAATTTCAGATAACCCAAATCGGACTGCATGCTGAAGCATTCATAATGCTTTTCCGGATAGCAGGCGGCGGCAATGTGCAGATCCGGGTCAAGCTCCTTTAAATAGGCGATCATATCACTGGCGTGTTCAAAGTCACGGGAGGCGAACTGTTCATCCGTCATATCCCGGGGGCGGTCTCCTCTAAGGGCGAGCACATGGGTTACACCGGCTGCTTTCAGGTCAGCCAACACATCCCGCAGAACTTCTTTCTTGCTGCCCACACAGGTGATATGGGCGAAAGAGGGGAGCTTTAACCTGTTCTGTATGTAGGAGGCGATTTCCACGGTTTTCCCCGAATTGCTTCCCCCTGCGCCGTAGGTTACGCTGATAAAAGCGGGATTCAGCACTCCCAGCTTATCCAGAGTAGCAAAAGCGGTCTCAAATTCCCCGTCTTTTTTCGGGGGAAATACCTCAAAAGAAATGGGGATGGATTTTTGATTGGCTATATTCATGCAATTTACACCTTCCTGTAAGAAAATTTATGGTTATTACTTGCTTTTCCACAGAGAATATCGTAACATGTTAATAGGCATTTTTCAAGTCAAAAGTAATCGGGCCTCTTTTCGGGAAAGGGTTATGCAAAGCATATTGGGCGGAACCGGACGCTATGATAAAATCCGAAGCAATAAATCAAAATGTGTAGGGTAAAGCCATCTATGGCAGTTGAAAAAGTATATCATATGTTGTTCGTGAAAGTATATCTCATGCTTATTGCTTCATGAGGATATTGGCACAGGCTTATAAAGTAGATAGGGAAACATAGCATATCGGAAATGCAGCAATAGCAGCACATTTTATAGGTAATTGCGAAACCTCCTTTTAAGTAACAGGGATTGGGCAATATATACAAAAT
>CAMWSA010000368.1 GCA_947176785.1 uncultured Lachnospiraceae bacterium | reverse complement strand
GGCTGTCCTGGCAGGAGGCATTGAAGCTCCTGCGGGTGTGGGAGTACACGGGCCAGGTGCGCAGAGGCTATTTCGTGAGGGGGCTTTCCGGGGCGCAGTTCCTCCGCAGGCAGGACTTTGAGAGCGTCACGGCCCGGCTGATGCATCCCCAGTCCCAGCTTGTCTGGCTGAACGCCGCCGATCCCATGCAGCCCTGGGGAAAGCTGCTGGCCCATGAGCCGGGGCGGAGTTTTCTCAATGTGCCGGGGACGGCGGCGGCCTTTAGGGATGGCCTGCCCGTTGCGGTTTTCGAGAGGCAGGGCAAGGTGCTGCGTTTCCTTGAGCCGGAAAAGCCTCAGGGCGGAGAAGCCCGGGAAGGTGTTCCGAAGGAGCGCAGGCGGCAGGAGAAGCTTGCGCCGGAAAGTACTCTGCAAGGAGGGGGGCTGTGCGAAGCCCTGGCTCTGTTTGCGGAGGAATTCCACGGCGGCAGGATTTTCCCGGGCAGGAAACGAATCTCCGTAAAGGAGTATCCGGGCCGGGCCGCGGAGGCGCTGGCGGCCGGCGGCTTTTTGCATGAGATACAGGACTATGTGCTGTATCGGTAGGGCCAGGGAAAGGAGTATTTTCCTGCCCTCTGTGCTTATCTGTCCGGGGTTTGGGAGAACTCGGTAGTGGATGCCGCCCAAAAGCGGCACAGGATTGCTTTTCCGGGAAAAGAGGTTTTGAATGGCCCTACAAAAACTCCCGGCGCGTTTGTTGTACGGATAGAAAATGAAAAGTGTATCAGCCAGCATGATCAGGAGTCTGCGGGATAAATATGTTGGAGGAAAATATGGAAGAGAAGAATAAGGAAGAGAAGAAAATTCCTTTTTGGGAGGAAGCCTATCAGAACCTGGGGGATGTGGCTTTTTCCAGCAAGCCAAATGCGACGCTCAGGGAATTTGAGCATCTGTTTCACAAACAGTCGGCGGTGCTGGAAGCCGGATGCGGGGAAGGGCAGAATGTGCTGTACCTGGCAAGGCAGGGGTATAGCGATATTGATGCGTTTGACCTATCGGAAAACGGGATTGCAAAACTAAAGAGACTGTGCGGGATACAGGGCGTGGAACTACATGCATTTGTGGCGGATCTGACAAAGTATCGCTTTGAGAGGAAGTATGATGTCGTCATGTCCTTCGGTACTCTTCATTTTGTGGAAAAAGAAGATTGGAAAGCTTTCATCCGACATGCGAAAGAGAATACCAGCCAGGGCGGCATACATATCATGCAGATTTTTACCGATGCGGTTCCGGCCTCGGAGGATATCGCCCCCTTTGCAGTGGGCCTGGCAAAGGACGGGGAGATCAGGGAACTGTACCGGGACTGGGAGATCTTGCAGTTCAAATCCTATGTGTTTGAGGACGAACATCCCAATGTGCCGAGACACCTGCATGCCTCCAATAAGATAGTAGCCAGAAAATTCAAAATATAGAGGATACAAAAAATGGTTGATTTCATAAAAGCAAAGATGATCCTGGCAGGAATTATTCTGGGCGGGATATTGACGCTCTCATCCTGCGGCCTGCAAGAGAGAGAGGATGTGCCCAATCCGTCAAAATCCGGGGAAGAATCGAAATATACAGAAGAACCACAGGCTGGGGATGGAGAAACGGCGACAAAATCCCTGTCCGGAATGACGGAAGCAATGCCGGAAACGGTAGAAGCAACGCCGGAAACGGTAGAAGCAATGTCGGAAACGGTAGAAGCAATGTCGGAAACAGCATCTGAAAATCCGACAGAGGAGGACAATATAGATGCGAGCGATCTCCACGACGGTGCGGAGGCATACCTGGCGGATCTTGATATTCCCCCTTTGTATGCGGCTTTTTTGCGCAACGAAATCAGCGTGCCCAACCCGTTCGTACCCGATTCCGAACTGAGTTTCTTTGACGACAGGGATTACGCCCAGGTTGAACATGTATTTGAGGATGCTGCAAAAAGCTTTGCGCTGGTGGATGTAAACAATGACGGAGTCCCGGAACTTATTTTCAGGATATACAGTTCACCGGATGAATTGATGTATATATTGGGGATTCAGGGAGATCAGCTGATCTGTTACGATGTACAGGAAACGCATACGTTCCGCATTAGTTTTTGGATAAATGACATCGGCATTGTTACGTGGGGACAAAATTATGACGGCGCAGAGATGATATGTTATACTTATGACAATGATGGGAGTCCCCTCGAATTGATTCATTTTGTATGGGAAGAGCCAGATGCCGATTCCGGCGTATATGAGCGCTATTACTACATGGACGGAGATGAAGCTGCAAAATGCATCCTGCAGAATGATGAGGAATATGAAGCTTTAGTATCCTCCTATGAGGGAGGAGAACCGGAATGGTTTTTCTGTGATTCCTTTGCGGACATACCCAGGGAATGAAAAGGCCGGGGGAGGTATGCAGACCAGCTTGTGGAAAAACAGATGCGCCTAATTCTAAATAGGTATTGCGCTGCAGTGAAATCATTTCAATTGAATAAAGGCTTTACACTTTGGGTATTGATTGTTATAATAAGAATAGCAGCTATCAACTAATCATTCACAGAAAGAGGTGATTATATGACCGGTAAAGAAATTGTTAATCTTAATCGCAAACTGAAAGAAAAGGGTATTAGTAGTGATGAGATACTTGCAATCATTGAGTATATCGAAACGCATGATCCTAAAGAGCAAGAGTAGCGCCTTCTCCAACTGAATAGCAGCCACACAAGCATTGCGGGGGCAATTTAACGAGTCAAAAACAGCGATCCTCTCCGCATAAACTGTATTGGGTTAGAGGTGGTTTTCCCATCCTTACTTCTGTGGCTGTGAGCGAATGGGGGAAGAGCAGGGACGACAACAATTTCGATGTGATTGCGGCGCAGTCCCACTCTTTATTCCGGTGGATTCTGTATCGGTTTCTGGCGGTCTTTGGGGAAGCAGCCGTATTCGCCATGCTGCCTGTCTTGGTCCTGCGACAGGAAATGCTGGCGGCGGAGATGCTTTTACTATATCTGTCTCCGGCACTTTTCCTTTTAACAGGGAGCGAACTCTTCGGAGTGTATTTTTCGCAGGAGCATATCGCAACCCTGGTATACGCCTTAGAGCGTGTTTGAAAAATCAATCTCACAGCTGTGCGTTTTTGTTTTTTCATCGTAATTAATCCCGGCCATCACGATTTTGCCGCCATAATCCTTCAATACCGCGGGATAGTTTTTGGCCCTGATCTGATCAATCGCTCCCTCTGATGATTTGTTCCATTTCAGTTCAATGATCAGTGCCGGAAGCATTGATTTCCGCTTCGGCAGGTACACCACATCAGCAATCCCCTTTCCCGATGGAAGCTCCTCAAGCTTCAAGTACTGATCTACCGCAGCAATATATGCAAACTTGATCACATAGCGCAGCGCTTGTTCGTCATTGTAGAAAGTAGGCGCATACTGCGTCTCGCGTATTGTCTCTATGGCTTTCGCCACTTCCTCTGAATTCCCCGCAAGTGTGTCTTCCAGAAGCTTTTGGGAATGCTCGATCAGTTCTGTCCATTTTCGGTTTACGCTCCTTCCCTTCAGTATTTTCCTGAACTCATCCCGTATCTCTTCATTTGGAATACGTGCTGTCTTCTCTTCCTCACACCAGGTCAGATACCCCAGATGGATCAGCAATGTCAGTACATCATCCCTGCTCTTAAAAGTCTCAAAATCATTCTCAAAGCTTTCTGTATCAACCTCGATCTCTTCCCCGGAAATCAGCCGGGAAATAGTCTCCTGAAGCCCTTCAAAATCCATATTGATATAGGTCATCAGCGATTCTGCCGCAGAAGTCTTCTGCCAGTAAGACCCAAACTTCTTCTTCCGCATTGCCAATATGACTGAATACGGATTATAGATTGCTCCGGCATCTGGAAAATCATATCCATCATACCAACTCTTAGCTTCCTGAAAGTTCATCCTGTGCCTGTCACATAGCTGCCTGACTTCTCTTTCCGTAAATCCGGTAAACTCTGCAAATCCATCGGGGTCAAGGATGGAATACTCTGCAAAATCCGAGACCGCAGACTGCGAGCCATCTTTTTTGATCGGTAAAATTCCTGTCATATAAGCAGCAGCCACCACCTGCGGAGTAAAATTATTGCTCTTAAACCATTCCCTCAGAAGATTCAAATAACGTTTTTGCGCTACAGAATCTTCTTTCGCTTCCCTGATCAGCGCATCCCATTCATCAATGATAAAGATAACTCTTCTGCCTGTCCTGTCCACAAAACGT
>CAMWSA010000367.1 GCA_947176785.1 uncultured Lachnospiraceae bacterium | reverse complement strand
CATTATTTCTAACTTGGGACTAAACAGGCACTCCCTTTCGGGTTTTCTGACTTAGAAAATCAAAAGGAGTGGTAACATGAGTAACAAGATTAAGAAAATCTACCATGCAGCCATCTACGTTAGATTATCTAAGGAAGATGGCGATGTTTCCAATGCTGTGAAAGCAGAGAGCAACAGCATTTCAAATCAGAAAAATCTTATCCGGGATTTCCTGAAAGACAAAGAAGATATTGAAGTAGTATCGGAACGGGTTGACGACGGCTATTCAGGCTCTAATTTTGAGCGTCCAGCTTTTAAGCTGATGCTTGAGGATATTAAAAAGGGCATTGTTGATTGTGTCATTGTAAAAGACCTTTCACGTTTCGGGCGTGAGTACATTGAGTCCGGCAGGTACATTGAGCGGCTGTTCCCCGCACTGGGGGTTCGTTTTATCGCTATCAATGACAACTATGACAGTCTGAATGGGAAAGATCAGGCGGACGAGATTATTATCCCTTTTAAAAACCTAATCAACGATGCGTATTGCCGGGATATTTCCGTAAAGATACGGAGCCATTTGGAAGTAAAGAGGAAAAACGGGGAGTTTATCGGTTCCTTTGCCCCTTATGGGTATCAGAAAAATGAAAATGACAGGAACAGTTTAGTCATTGATCCGATTGCGGCGGGCATTGTAAAAGATATTTTCAGAATGAAGCTGCACGGACTCAGTCAGGATGCCATTGCAAACAGGCTGAATGATGCAGGTATTCTTTCCCCTATGGAATATAAAAACGCAACAGGCAGTAATTACCAGACCAGTTTCAAGACCAGCGACAAGGCAGTATGGAGTTCCGTAACAGTCAGACGGATTTTAGAGAATGAACTTTATATCGGAAATCTTGTGCAGGGCAGGCAGACAACGCCAAACCACAAGGTAAAAAAGACTGTCTTAAAGCCGGAGAAGGACTGGGTAAGGATAGAAAAGAACCATGATGCTATCATTTCAGACAGGGATTTTGCCATTGTACAGCGGCTTCTTGGCATGGATACACGGATTTCCCCAAAACAGTCAGAAGTATATCCGCTGGCAGGGCTGATTGTCTGTGCTGACTGTGGTGCGGCTATGGTAAGGCAGAATGCCTATGCCGGAGGGAAGAAATACCAGTATTATGTGTGTTCACGCAATAAGGAAACAAAAGAGTGCAGCAACCACCGGATTGCAGTGGACAGGCTGGAAAAAACGGTTTTACAGTTCCTGCAGGTTCAGATCAGCAACATTCTTAATCTGAAACAGGTCATGGAAAAGGTTTCTACAATCCCTTTTCAGGAACTGGATATTAAGGAACTGGAAAAGCGTATTGAACAGAAAGAAACAGAGGTTGAGCGCTGCAAGGAACTCCGCAATATGCTCTATGAGGATATGAAAGACGGTATCGTATCCAAAGAAGATTACATGGAGCTGCATGAGGCATATACACAGAAACGGAACAGTGCAGAGGAATCCGTAAGGAAGATGAAGCAGGAAATCAAGGATATACTTGCTTCAAATACAGATAAATACAAATGGCTTGATTATTTTGCAGAACATCAGAACATCGACAGGCTGACAAGAAACGTGGCTGTGGAGCTGATCGACAGGGTACGGGTAATAGACAAGAACAGTATCGAAGTGGTTTTCAGCTTTGAGGACTGCTATAAAGAAATCCTCAACAATCTGCAACATGCAGGCTGCAAGGTTGTCTGTGATGAACATGGCAGGGTTCGGTTTGAGTGGAAGGAGGCGGTGTAGCATGGCTAGGAAGTCAAAAAAGATTAACTTTGTCAATGTCAATGATTTAGGACAGCAGACCGTGGCGGCTTCTGTCCCGGTAAAATCAGCCTGCTACAAAGTCGGCTTATATGCAAGGCTTTCGGAGGAAACAGAAGCCAACAGGGAGCGGGCAACGATTGAAACACAGATGGAATTGTTGCGAAAGTTTGTGGCAGAGAATGACGATATGGTTATCTTCAAAGAGTATGCCGACATTTCCTATTCCGGCACGAATTTTGAAAGACCGGGCTTTGAGGAAATGATAAAGGATATGCGGAACGGCTTGCTCAACTGCGTTGTTGTAAAAGATTTATCAAGGCTCGGCAGGAATTATGTTGAGACGGGCAATTACATTGAAAGGGTGTTCCCGTTCTTTGATGTGAGGTTCATAGCAGTCACTGACGGTTATGATTCCAATAAGTCCGGCGAAGAACTGCTGATGCCGCTGAAAAACATGGTAAATGAGATGTATGTGAAAGACTTATCTGACAAAATGAAGTCGGCATACAAGGCAAAATGGAGCAACGGGGAATTTTGTGCAGGCAAAGTACCTTATGGATATTTAAAGGAAAGCAAACGTCTGATACCTGATCCTGAAACGAGGGATATTGTTGTGAGGATATACCAGATGTTCCTTGCCGAAAGTTCCCTAAAAGAGATTAGCAGAACATTGTCAAAGGAAGTGCTGAATCCTTCGTCCTATAAGAAAGTAAAAAAAGGGGGACAGATTGGCAAAGAGGATGTGACAGATTGGAGAAGTGCTACGGTCAGACATATTCTTACCAGTGAAGTTTATGCGGGGGATTATGTTCATAACAAGCAGAAACGCTCAAAGCTGGAAAATGTTGGAAAGGTGAAACAGCCAGCGGATCAATGGGTAATTATCCGAGATACACATGAACCGCTTATCAGCAGGGAGGATTTTAACAGAGTACAGGAAATGCTTGATAAAAACGTAAGGAACTTTCATGATACACATGGCGGGAATGGTTTTAACCATGCACAGTTCAATCTGTTGGGAAAAAGAATTGTATGTGCGGACTGTGGAAAAGTCATGGGTTTTCGTACAGAGAACAAGAACCACACAAACAGGACGTACAGGTGCAAGACGTATCTTGATACAGCAAGGAATGAATGTACCAGCCACAAAATATCAGCGGATGCGGTCAACAATGCTGTATTCAATGAAATCCGTGAACACATGAGAGCCTGCATTGATGCAGAGGAAACAGTAAGGCGGATGAATGCCAAAACGGAAAACCTGAAAAAGTACGATATTTACGGAAAAGAAGCAGACAGGATAAGAAAAGAACTGCAAAAGACAACAGAGGTCAAGGCAGGTATCTTTGAAGATTACAGGGATAAGCTCATTGACGAGGAACAATATGTGCAGATCAGTGAACAATATGCTGCAAAAATCAAAGAGTTGTCCGCAAGGCTTGAGGAAATGTTAAAAGCACAGGCGGTATTTGCCAGTGACTACCACATTGACGAGGACTGGAAAGCGGTAATTGATAAGTACCTTAATAAGCGCAAGCTAACAAAAGAAATGGTTGAAGCGTTTGTGGATAAGGTTGTGATACACGATAATTTAAGGATAGAGGTACACTTGATATATGAGGATGTATTAAATGACCTGCAAAGCCTGAGTGCGGAAAGGGAGGCGGTTTAAATGGATACGGTTATGATTGGCATGTATCTCCGCCTTTCCAATGAGGACACAAACAAAGAGAAGAACGAAGAAAGCAACAGCATTTCGGCGCAAAGGGTACTCCTTACAAATCATATAGAGGAACTTATGCAGGGGCAGTCATACAGTATCACAGAATTTTGTGATGATGGATTTTCTGGCACTAATTTCAACAGACCGGGAGTGCAGGCACTGATTGAAGCTGCAAAAAGCGGAAATATTAATATGATCATTGTCAAGGACTTCTCCCGTTTTGGCAGGGATTATCTTGAGGTAGGGCGGTATCTGGAATATATCTTCCCTATCTTACAGATACGGTTTGTGTCTGTGAATGATAATTATGACAGCAGTGATAAATTCGGGACAACGGGCGGTATGAGCGTTGCATTGAAGAACCTCGTCTATGGAATGTACAGTGCGGATTTGTCAAAGAAAGTTCGCTCGGCAAGGGATATAAGGGCAAGGAACGGTGAGTTCATCGGACAGTATGCGCCATACGGGTACAGGAAGAACCCGGAAGATAAGCATGAACTTCTAATTGATGAAAACGTAGCTTGGGTGGTCCGAAAAATCTTTCAAATGGCTGCTGATGGAATAAATCATGCGGAAATCGCAAGACAGCTCAACGAGTCAGAGATACCGACGAGGTATCTGTACCACAAACTAAAAGGAGACAATTTTCCTGATAAACAGCCGCAAGTAAAGATAAAGAAGTGGGATAACAGTGCTGTAAGGGACATTATTACAAATGAAACGTATCTTGGCACAATGTTCTGGAACAGGGCAAAA
>CAMWSA010000366.1 GCA_947176785.1 uncultured Lachnospiraceae bacterium | reverse complement strand
TTGTATATATTGCCCAATCCCTGTATCCTGAACGGGAGTTTCGCAATCGCCTAAAAATGGATAAGTCAGAAAGGAATGGGGAGACAGGAATAATGGAAAACAGCAGGGAGAATCTTACATGGGAAGAGGTCAATACAGAGCATATCATACAGGACGAGTGGATTGATTTCCGGCGGTCGGCATACCGTCTCCCCGACGGGAAGGTGTTTGAACCGTTTTACAGTTATAGCCGCAAAGATTATGTGGTGGTTGTGGCATCCGACTGTGAAGGAAAATATCTCTGCGTGAGGCAGTTCCGGCAGGGGATTAGGGAAGTCACCACCGAGTTTCCGGCAGGCGGCCTGGAACGGAATGACGGCAGGGAATACCGGATCGGTGCCGGAGATGCGTTCCCGGAGGATGCCGCCCGTCAGCATGCGTCCCGAAAGGATTCATCCTCCGAAGACGCCGCCGAGGATGCGCTTGCTGCGGCAAAGAGGGAACTGCTGGAGGAGACAGGCTATTCGTCATCAGAGTGGACGCATCTGATCACGATTCCTTCCCATGCGACGATATCTGACAATTTTGCCTACGTGTACATGGCGAAAAACTGCCGCAGGGCCGGTGGGCAGCATCTGGATGAAACGGAGTTTCTGAATGTGGAGCTTCACACAGAGCAGGAGGTCGAGGAGATGATCCGCACCGGCAGGTTCCAGCAGGCGGTGCATGTGATGGCATGGCTGCTGGCCAATAGGCTGCGCTCCGCGAGGAATTTATAAGTGTTGTTTTTGAGGACAGCTGCAGGAAGGAAATTCTGACCGCTTGTGAGGATAGAAGGAAAACCGGCCAGGGTATGGATTTAGAAGGAGACTATTATGGACAGAAAATTATATACACGTATGCAATATGAACCATGTGTACTGATGGTTGGAAAAGAATACAGGAAAGTAAAAAGGGAGGTATTTGATTATGGCTGGAACATGGTCGTGACGACAAGCTGCGACATGGGATTATCCGCAAGGTTAAAAAATGACAGGAGACTGGTACAGGATATTTTCACAAAACAGGAGATGCAGGCGAATCTGCTGGACAAACGAAATCTGCATGTTGTGCGCCTGCTGGGCCGGCAGGAACCAAAGACGGAATTGGAGGATTTGGAGCTTGAAGATGCAATTGACAATGTGGCTGCCCTGTTAGAACGTGTTGCGGAAATTATAAGCAGGAACGGGATCATAATCATTGAGGATTTCAAAGAGCCAATCGTATCTTACAGGGTCATGCGGAAGGCCTTTAAAGGCTTGTATACAAATCAAAAGCAGGTCTACATTTTCAATTATTCCGGAACCGATAAATATATCAGCGATTTAGTTGAACAGGGAATTGCGACAACATTTGTGGAGAGCATAAATGATTTTTTCGAAGAGAATTTCTCCAAATACGTGGAGGAATTCCAGGAAAACGATGAGGGCACGCTCCACATATATATAGATGACAAGAAAAATGCGGGAATATCCATCGACAAAAGCATGCTTCTGGAGACGGACAGTTTTGCGACGCTTCTCAACGCTAATCTTATGGAAGAAGTCCGAATCCCCCAGGGAATGTTAAAGGATTATTTTTATTTATTTTTGAAGAACAGCGTGAGGGAGCCGCAATGGTACGGATATGAATATGGCTTCAACATACGCAGAAGCTTCGAAGAGTCCTTATATAAAAAGGTTAAAAAGGGACTGGACAATGTGGGGCGCACAAAAAACAAGCCCTTACTGCTGGTAGGACAGACCGGGACGGGAAAAAGCATTGCTTTGGGGGCATTGGCACACAAAATATTTAATGAAAAGAAATATCCGGTTATTTTTATAAACAATCCGGATGTCAATTTCCACACAAATCTTGAGTATAAACAAAAGGAGGTAAGCAAAAGAAACTCACCGGCGTTCAAGGCGTTGGATAAGCTGCTGGAGAGCCTTGAAAATAAGGGGGCAAAGGCCACACTGCTCATATGGGATACTTCCAGTTATCATGCCGGGAGGGAGAAGTGTTACCGCTTGTATCAGGCCCTTCTGTCCCGGGGGAGAAAAGTATACCTGGTCGGTTCAGCGTATGAGATTAATAAGGAGGCGATATCGAATGGTCAGAATGCAGATGATGAAAATGCCGTGGAAGAAAGTGTTTTGTACAAAAAATTTGAGAAGTGTGATGCGGATATCGCAGTATCCGACGAAATAGAACAATTAACAAAGATCCTTCTGGATAAATGCGGTATGGAGAGGGAATATGTGGATGAAATCGTCAACATTTATGCCAGGCAGAGCAGCAATTTCCTTTCTCTGTTTTACCAGATATTTGATATGCTCCGCGGCGACCTGTCTAAGGGTGTATACAGGGAAGCCAGTTTAAAGCTGCAGGAGTTGGAGAAGTTTATTGCGACAGATTTTAAAATAGGGACTGGATATAATCTCTTCGCGCTGGCCCTGAAGAGTATGGAGGATGAGCTGAAGCGGGCAGGAATTGTCGATTCCATAAAGGACGAGGTGGAGATTGAGAAGGAGAAGATTGATCTGGCAAAGGATGAATTTGTCAAATGCATTGCGGTGTGCAGCCAGTTCAAGCTAAAAATGCCTTATGATTTTGCACTGAGGATTCTGGGGACCTATAACCCGCAGATAATAAGAACCCTGTCCGGATCCACATTTTTTCAAATCACAAAGGATTATTATGGGAATTATGAGGTGTCGATCCGCACGCCGCTGGAAGCGGCTATGTATTTACGGGCCAAGGAAATCTCGGCAATCGACCAGATTGACTGCATTAAGGTTATGCTGAAACATATGAAAACAGGCGGCGGATATGGACAGCAGGAAGAAGTAAGGCTATGTGAAAAGCTTATTCGCATTATCGGGCCGAACAATACTGAATATGGGAAAAAGTATAAGTCAGGATATGAAGAAATAATAGACGAGTTAAGGAAACTCAGGGAGGAGAGGGATATATGGGAGCCTATTCTGGTATCACAGGAGATTACTTTTATCCGGGAGTATTACGGAAACGATAAGGAGAGGGAGGTGGAGGAGAGGATTGGCTGGCTTAAAACAGCGGTCAACATTGCGGATAAAATTCTTCCCCGCGCCGAATACTTTGGGCTGTCCGTAGGGATCAGGAATACGATCATCGTTGAATCGGCAAACAGCAAGCTTTTGCTCTGCCAGTTAAACGGCGTGAATGACGTGGGACTTTATAAGCAGCTGAGAAGAGATTTAAGAGAGGTAATCAGGTATGACAGCCTGAATTACCATGCCTATGTGACCTTGCTGAAGGGTTCCATAACAGAGTATGACAATGAGCAGAGCAAGGTCAGGCAGGTTGAGTTGTTGGAGTCCATGTGTTCCGTGGCGGATGAGATCACTCTTGAAAATGCTGAAATTGCAGAATCTGAGTATTTCCAGAGGCAGGTGACATTGATATATTCTCGTCTGAAGGACGTCAATATCGTTCAAAATTATGTGGATGAACTGGCGGCAAACGGCTCCGCCGCAGGCGTGTATGCAATGGCAAGAAAGCGCCTGTTTGATTGTGATGTAAACTTCAAAAAAGGGATTGCCGGCGGCGGGGAGAGCCAGTTCGCCGCCTGTGAGTATGTGTATGAGATGCTTCACAATGAGAAATACGCAGGCATAGTGCAGGAGAGTGAATCCTGTCAGTACATGCTTCTGAATGTGCTGTGGCTGTTGAAAAATAAGGGCATGCCCATATATAGGAGCGGTGAGTGCTGGTGTACTTATATGGACGAGCAGGCGTGGTCTGAGATACTGGGGCTGTGCAACAATTATATCGCCCAATTCTGCTCCGAGTCCGTCAATACCTATAAAATGGACAAGAACATTAAATATATACAGGCTCTCTGTTATGCACAGCTGGGCCAGTATCTTGACTGTGTTGCCACGCTCAGAAGCATAGAGGAAGATTCCACCGTGGGCATTCAGAGAATATTGACCAAACATATGATTTGCGACGCGTCCGGGGTGCCCAGGAAGTTTACGGGCCGCCTGGGAAAATATGAAGAGATCGAAAGAAGGGGAATGGTATATATTGAGGAATTTGGAAGAAAGCCGCTATACTATTTCGGACCGAATTTAAAGACGGCAAATCATAACGAAGGCATTGTTTATACGGATCTGGAAGTCGGACTCAGCAGTATTGCCCCTAAAGTCTATCGCAATGTGGAGAACCAGGGGGGATAAGCTTGGAAGTAGAACTTCCAAATACAGATTGGTGCAATATCGCAGGCGAGGGC
>CAMWSA010000365.1 GCA_947176785.1 uncultured Lachnospiraceae bacterium | reverse complement strand
GCGGGCTGAAATTGCTCTGCCGGGATTGGCGGTTTTCGGGAGGGAGCGGAACTCTGATACAGCTGCCTGCCGGAAAGCGCCACAGAGAATTTCAGGACGCCTGGGCGGGCTGAAATTGCTCTGCCGGGATTGGCGGTTTTCGGGAGGGAGCGGAACTCTAAATAGGAGGAACATACTATGTTGACATTGGATCAATTTGAGGGAGCCTGCGAGGTGGTTAAACGGGTTACCCTGGAGACCAAGCTGGTGTACAGTGATTTTTTGAGCAGCCAGACAGGAAATAAAGTCTACCTGAAGCCGGAGAATATGCAGTTTACCGGAGCCTATAAGGTGAGAGGTGCCTACTATAAAATGAGTACCTTGACAGAGGAGGAGAGAGCCCGGGGGCTGATCACGGCTTCCGCAGGCAACCATGCCCAGGGCGTGGCCTATGCAGCTCAGTGTTATGGGGCAAAGGCCACCATCGTCATGCCCACCACCACACCGCTGATGAAGGTAAACCGTACCAAAGGCTACGGCGCAGAGGTGGTACTGTACGGGGACGTGTACGACGAGGCATGTGCCAAGGCTTACGAACTGGCAAAAGAACACGGCTATACCTTTATTCATCCCTTTGACGATCTGACGGTGGCCACCGGCCAGGGAACCATCGCCATGGAGATCGTGAAGGAACTGCCTCTGGTGGACTATATCCTGGTGCCCATCGGCGGAGGCGGGCTGGCAGCCGGCGTCTCCACTCTGGCAAAACTGTTAAACCCCAAGATTCAGGTTATTGGTGTGGAGCCTGCGGGTGCCAACTGCATGCAGGAATCCCTGAAAGCGGGCAAAGTGACTACATTGTCCTGCGTAAACACAATAGCGGACGGCACGGCCGTGAAAACACCCGGCGGAAAGCTTTTTCCCTATATCCAGCAGAATCTGGACGATATAATTACCATCAAGGACGAGGAACTGGTGGTGGCTTTCCTGGATATGGTAGAGAACCACAAGATGGTGGTGGAAAATTCGGGGCTTTTATCTGTGGCGGCAGTCAAGCACCTGAAGGTGCAGGATAAAAAGGTGGTTTCAATCTTAAGCGGCGGCAATATGGACGTGATCACCATGTCCTCGGTAGTACAGCAAGGGCTTATTTTCCGGGACAGGATTTTTACCGTGTCGGTGCTGTTGCCGGACAAGCCGGGAGAGCTGTGCCGGATATCCGGAGTAATTGCGGACCAGAGCGGCAATGTGATCAAGCTGGAACATAATCAGTTTGTTTCCACCAACCGAAATGCGGCGGTGGAACTCCGTATTACTATGGAAGCATTTGGCACAGAGCATAAGCACCAGATTATGGAGGCGCTGGAGAAAGGCGGCTACCAGCCCAAGCTGGTGCGTACCAATATCTAGTTGGACAAGATTTAACGGGGCCGTTTATAATGCTATTTACCTTCGCCGGAAAAGAAGTATAATAGAGCAGGAATGCTATATACTGATTATGAATCCGCATATGAAAATATGCGGATTTTTATACTCACGACCGATTAGCTTTCCTTTTCTGCACGGCACATGTTGCCCAATTATGCAGCATATGCCGTGCAGGAATTGAAAAAGCTTAGTGGCCGTTAGTATTATACTGTGGGGAGCATGCAAAACGGAGCTTCCCCAAAACCGCTAAAACAGGAGGGATTGCAATGGAAGAAAACACACCGAAAAAAATACCGAAGAAGAAGGTGAGCGTGAAAAAGGCAGTAATGGACTATCTGTTGATTACCGTAGCCTGCGTTGTCTATTCGGTGGCAATCAGTATGTTTCTGGACCCCAATTCCCTGGCACCGGGCGGTGTGACAGGTATTGCCATTATCTTAAACCGTCTTATACCGGTTGAGACGGGTACATTGATTCTTCTGATCAATATCCCTATTTTGGTTCTGGGAGCCTGGAAGTTTGGGCTCCGTTTCAGCCTGTCCACCATATACAGCACGGCGCTGATTTCCCTGTTTACCAATCTGCTCTCCGGGGTAAAGGTAGTGACTACAGATCCGTTGCTTGCGGCACTGGCGGGAGGCAGCCTTTCGGCCATAGGCATCGGCTGGGTATTCAAAACGGGAGCTACCACAGGCGGCACGGACATTATTATTAAGCTCCTGCGGGTGAAGATGCCCCATCTGAGGACAGGGGGGCTGTTCCTGGCCATGGATGCCGTTATCGTGACCCTTTCCGCCTTTGTATTTAAAGATATAGATGTGGCCCTGTATGCGGGACTGACGGTATTTGTGATCTCCCTGGTCCTGGATCTGGTACTTTACGGACGGGATGAAGCCAAGCTTATGTTTATCATAAGCGACAAATCGGAAGAGATTACCCGGCGCCTGCTGGAGGAACTGGATATTGGCGTGACACATATGCGTGGGTCGGGAGCCTTCAGCGGCAGGGAAAAACAGGTGATCCTGTGCGCCGCCAAAAAATCCACAGCGCCCAAGACGGAGGTGATCGTGAAGGAGGAGGATCCCCAGGCATTCATGATTATAACCAGCGCCACCGAGATCTATGGCGAGGGCTATAAGAGTTATTTCAGCGAAAAACTTTGAGGTGTAAAGAAAAAATACTTGACAGCGCAGACGGGGTGTTGTATGATGGCACATGTGGGCAGCAGGCCCGCAGAATGTGAGCCGGAGGCAGAACGCATGGAGAAAATATATCAGCAGGCGCTTTTGTATGATTTCTATGGGGAATTGCTGACAGAGCATCAGCGCAGCATCTATGAGGACGCAGTGTGCAATGATCTGTCCCTGGGAGAGATTGCCCAGGACAGAGGTATCAGCAGGCAGGGCGTACATGACTTGATCCGGCGCTGCGACAAGATTTTGCAGGGGTATGAGGCCAAACTCCAGCTGGTGAAGAAATTCATGGATGACCGGGATAAGGTGGAGAAGATCATCAGCCTGGCGAATGAGCCGGAACCGGGACAATATGCGGAGCGGCTGCAGGAGATTCATGATGTGGCAAAGCAGCTGCGGCAGGAACTATACTAACGACCGCAAAGTTTTTCCAATTCCCGCACGCCCCCTGTTGTATAATCGGGCAGTATGTGACGTGCAGGAAGGAAAAGCTAACCGCTCGTGAGTATATTAAGGAAGGTATAGTATGGCATTTGAGAGTCTTACGGATAAACTTCAAAATGTGTTTAAGCATCTGCGGAGCAAGGGGCGGCTTACCGAAGAGGATGTGCGCAGCGCCCTGAAGGAAGTGAAGATGGCCTTGCTGGAGGCCGATGTGAACTTCAAGGTGGTAAAGCAGTTCATCAAGGCGGTGGAGGAGAGAGCCATCGGACAGGATGTGATGAACGGCTTGAATCCCGGCCAGATGGTGATCAAAATCGTCAATGAAGAGATGATTTCCCTGATGGGCAGTGAGACTACGGAGATTGCCATGCAGCCGGGAAAATCCATCACCGTCATTATGATGGCGGGGCTGCAGGGTGCCGGTAAGACCACGGCCACAGCCAAGATTGCGGGCAAGCTGAAGCTGAAGGGCAAGAAGTCCCTGTTGGTGGCCTGTGATATTTATCGGCCCGCGGCCATTGAGCAGTTACAGATCAACGGGCGCAAGCAGGAAGTGGATGTGTTTTCCATGGGCAGTGACCACAAGCCGGTGGAAATTGCCAGAGAGGCCATTGCCCATGCAGAAAAAAACGGGCACAATGTGGTGATTCTGGATACTGCGGGCCGTCTCCATGTGGACGAGGAGATGATGCGGGAACTGCAGGAGATCAAGGAGCGGGTTACGGTGCATCAGACCCTGCTGGTGGTGGATGCCATGACCGGCCAGGATGCCGTGAATGTGGCCAAAGAGTTTGATGAAAAGGTAGGCATTGACGGTGTAGTACTGACCAAGATGGACGGCGACACCAGAGGTGGTGCGGCATTGTCTATCAAGGCGGTGACGGGAAAGCCCATCCTGTATGTGGGTATGGGGGAAAAGCTTTCCGACATGGAACAGTTCTACCCGGACCGGATGGCCAGCCGGATTTTGGGCATGGGGGATGTATTATCCCTGATTGACAAGGCCCAGGCTAATCTGGACCTGGATGAAGACAAGGGCCGTGAGATGGCGGGCCGCATGAAAAAGGGAAAGTTTGACTTTGAAGATTATCTGGAGAGTATGAAGCAGATGCGGAAGTTGGGCGGTCTTGGAAGCATTCTGAGCATGCTGCCCGGCATGGGGATCAAAAGTGGGGATTTGGAATCCCAAGTGTCCGAAAAGCAGCTTGCACATACGGAGGCCATCGTATTG
>CAMWSA010000364.1 GCA_947176785.1 uncultured Lachnospiraceae bacterium | reverse complement strand
AGCTGGCGGATCTGTACGAGTTCATCCTTTCGCCCCGAAAGCCAGCTGCCCACTTTGCCGATTCCCTGCTGAAACGGGACAATCACATAGCCGACAGCCGCATTTAGCGGTCGATTGAACACATCCGTGCTGAAGGTCAGCGCCATCAGCACAGTACACAGACAGGTTAAAGCAAAGAGGAGATATTTACTCGGTATCGTAAATTTCTCCCCCTTTTTTTTGATTATTGGGCTCATTTACTCATCCCTTCAATCGCGTACGCTACGGTTTTATAGTTTTCCTCATTGATGATCTTGGATAAGCCTACGGCTACGCTGGTCATAGGATTCTCGGACACATTGACCTTCAGCCCCGTGCCCTGGCTGACGCGCTCCGCCAGATGGCTGGTCTGGGACGCGCCGCCGGTCAGATAGATGCCGTGGCGATAGATATCCGCCGCCAGTTCGGGCGGCGTCCTCTCCAGGATCACCTTCACATTGTCTACAATCGTATTGAAATGCTCCTCCAGGGAATCCACCACAAGTTTGGTGGGGATCTCACGTTCCACCGGCAATCCCGTTACGATATCCCGCCCGTAGACCACAGCCCCCTGTTTCTCCTCCTCCAGCTTGGACAGGGACATCTTCACTGACTCTGCCGTCTTGCCGCCGATGATCAGGCTGAATTCCCGGCGGACAGCGGAACGGATGGCCTCGTCAAACTTGACGCCGCCCACCTTGATCAGACGGCTGAGTACGATGCCGCCCAGTGATAAAATGGAGATTTCCGTGGTCTCAAAGCCTGCGTTTACAACAATGACCCCCTGGGAATTTTTTACGTCGATCCCCATGCCAAGACCGTCCGCCACGGCTTTCTCCACCACCATGATCTTGCGGGCCTTCATGTTGGCATCCCGGATCAGGTCGTAGAAGGCCCTCTTTTCCACCTCCGTCACATCGGTGGGAACCGCGATATAGTAATCGGCAGGCAAACTCTTGCCCTTCTGGATATCACTTATAAAATACCGGATCAGGGTCTCCATGTTCTTGATGTCGGCGATCACGCCGTTGGACAGGGGATAAGAAATATGAATATTTGCCGGTGCTTTCTCATACATTTCAAAAGCGGAATTCCCATAGGCGAAAAGAGTGTTTTTATTTTCAATGGCGATCATATTCTTTTCCACCACGATATTGTCTTCGCTTCGACTGTAGATTTTGATATTGTTGGTACCCAAGTCGATACCGTATGCGTTGTTTGCCATGTTACAGGCCCCTTTCTTATTTGGAGTTCCGCCTCTGCCCTCCCTGGCACATGTCCGGGCAGGGGCTGTCTTGATGTTCCGCTGCCAATGCAGTCCTATTTGATATTAAGGTATAAGCTTCTCTTCCCGGAAGCTCATATACCTGTTGTCTCCGATGATGATATGATCCAGCAGCGGGATTCCCAGCATCTGCCCCATCCCCGCCAGCTGACCGGTCAACTCCGCGTCCGCCCTGCTGGGGGAAGGGTCCCCGCTGGGATGGTTGTGTACCAGGATAATGCTGACTGCCTGTCGTCTGAGAGCCTCCAGGAAAATTTCCCTGGGGGAAATCAGAGACATGGTGGCGCTGCCACTTGACATCACGCAGTCCCCCAGCAGGTGGCTTCTGGCATCCACGGATACCAAAATGACACATTCCGTCTTGCGGTGCCGCAGCTGCTCCATATAGTAGGCGGCCACCGTGTCCGGCCTTTGCAGGCTGATGCGCTCCCTGGCTGTGGCCGACGCGATGCGCTGGGACAGTTCGGTGATGCACTTAAGCTTCACCGCCTTGACTTCCCCGATGCCTTTTATCTCCATCAGGCGGTCCAGGGGAATGTCATATAACCCAAGCAGCCCCTCTCTGGAAGGGTCAGCCAGTGCCAGCACTTCCCGGGCCAGCTCCAGTGCGCTCTTATCCCTGGTTCCCGTCCGCAGGATAATGGCTAAAAGTTCGCTCTCCGTCAGGCTCTCAGGCCCGAAACGCAGAAATTTCTCGTAGGGCAGATCCCCCTGCCTTACTTTTTCCAATGCATTCATTGTCCTCCTGTCCGCCTTCTCCCATGCGCGGATGCATAAGGACTATCTGATGAACCGATATACGACCAGTGCGATGACCACACCGATGACACTGGCAATGGTGATCTGGATTTGCAGCCCGAAGGTCAGGACAATAAAACCAAGATCCAACACGAAGGGACTGCTAAGGCCAAAGGTCTGTCCATAATTCAGAAAACTCCCGCTGAAGTAGGTCCCGATAAAGCGGCCGATCACAAAGCCGATCAATACCAGAACAACAAATACCCAATTGACTCTCTTCAAAAGTACCCCCTCAACTTTCTTTGGTATTGCTTTTGCTGTGCAAAGCATATTAGTTATCTTACCATATTTTTGCAGTTCTGTACACACCCAATCCAAGAATTATGACAGGGATTTTTTCAACGTTTCTCTGGCTTTGCCGACATGATCAGCCGGCACAAGACCTTTATCGACAAGAGACTGCAGGGATCGCAGAATACCGAATTTGGCGTGCTGCCAGGTAAGCCCTCCCTGGAAGTAGACTGCGTAGGGGGGTTTTATGGGACCGTCTGCGGACAGTTCAATGGAGGAACCGGACACGAAGGCCCCCGCCGCCATGATCACCTGAGAGTCATAACCGGGCATGTCCCAGGGCTGGGGGGTCACATGGCTGTCCACCGGAGCCGCCGCCTGGATGCCCTGGCAGAAGGCCACCACCCCCTCCGGAGTGCCAAAGGTTACGGCCTGGATGATGTCGTGTCTGCTCTCCCTGCCGTCAGGCACCACCTTATATCCCATGCCCTCATATATATTGGCGGCAAATATTGCTCCCTTCAGGGCTCCCGCAGTCACGGTGGGAGCCAGGAAAAAGCCCTGGTAAAAGTCTTTCAGCGCTCCCAGGGATGCCCCCACCTCCTTGCCCAGCCCCGGGGATGTCAGCCGGTACGCCGCATTTTCCACGCATTCCCGCCTGCCCGCAATATAGCCGCCGATAGGTGCCAGCCCGCCGCCGGGGTTCTTGATCAGGGAACCCACCACCATGTCCGCTCCCACGTCGCCGGGCTCTTTCGTCTCCACAAATTCTCCATAGCAGTTGTCCACCATGCAAATCACATCCGGTTTGATCCCTTTCACAAAGGCGATCAGTTCGCCGATTCTGTCCACAGACAGGGTGGGGCGGGTCTGGTAACCCTTGGAGCGCTGGATGGTCACAAGACGGGTGCGCCCGCTTAAGGCCCTGCGGATATTTTCATAGTCGAAACCGCCGTCCGGCAGCAGATCCACCTGGGCATATGTCACGCCATATTCCGCCAGGGAACCTCTGGAGGGCCGTATCCCAATGACCTCCTCCAGGGTGTCGTAAGGCTTTCCCACCGGGGAAAGCAGTTCGTCGCCAGGCCGCAGGTTGCTCATAAGCGCCAGGGCCAGGGCATGGGTGCCGCAGGTGATCTGGGGACGCACCAGGGCGTCCTCGGTATGGAATACGGAGGCATAGACCCGCTCCAGGGTATCCCTGCCCAGATCGTTGTAGCCATATCCGGTGGTGCCCAGCAGGCAGGCTTCGCCGACCTGATGGTCCTGCATACCCTTTAACACCTTCAGCTGATTGTATTCCGCCGTGGCGTCTATCCCGGCGAAGCGCCCTGCAAGGCTCTCTGCCACAGCCTCCCCGTATTCGTAAACCTCCCCGGAAATGCCCAGGGCTTCATACATTTCGTATCCAAGCTTCATAAAGACTCCTCATATACAACTCTTTTTCTTTCAGCTTCTGCATACAGGCCTTCGCAATACGCGCCTGCCCGGCGGATTCCTCCATTGCGCGGCGCTCTGCCTGAATCATAAACCGTCAAAAGACGCCGGGGGTAAAACCCCCTCCCTCTGCAAATATCCCCGCATAACCTCCAGAATTTTCCTATCATCATATCCAAAATCCGGCTTATTTATCCAGATCACATCCTTTTCCCTGCGAAACCAGGTCAGCTGTCGTTTTGCAAAATGCCGGGTGTCCCTCTTGATACGATAGACAGCCTCCTCCAGGGTGGTATCCCCTGACAGGTACTCCAGGATCTCCTTGTAGCCCAGGCCCTGCATGGACACCATATCCCGTCCGCATCCCCGGGCCATCAGGCGACGCACTTCCTCCACCAGCCCTTCCTCCAGCATCTGATCCACCCGCTGTTCAATGCGCCGGTAAAGCTTCTCCCTGTCATCATTCAGCACAAAATAACAGTATTGGTAGGGAGATTTCCTTTGGGC
>CAMWSA010000363.1 GCA_947176785.1 uncultured Lachnospiraceae bacterium | reverse complement strand
CTGCGATATTCCTTAATATGTATTTGGAAGTTCTGCTTCCAAACTTTCCTCTTCATGAATATCGCTGGCTTTGTCTGCGATATTCCTTAATATGTATTTGGAAGTTCTGCTTCCAAACTTTCCTCTTCGTGAATATCGCTGGCTTTGCCTGCGATATTCCTTAATATGTATTTGGAAGTTCTGCTTCCAAACTTTCCTCTACATGCATATCGCTGGCTTTGCCTGCGATATTGCACCAATCAGTAATGGATGTGCAACATCCAAACTTTCCTTGTTCCTGCATATTGCACGATACTGTGTCAATCAGTATTTGGATGTAGAACACCCAAACTTCCATATTTGGCCGTCGAATATTGCTACCGTAGCTTCGCCGCCAGTTCTTCCAGCTGCGCCTTATCCATGGGCGGAATCAGCACATGATCTGCGTCAAAGGGCCGGATGCCGTATTTTTGTAATTCCTCCATAAAGCGGTCATAGGGGAAAAGGCCGTCCAGCGCACGCTGCTCACTGTAAAGCACGAACTGTACAAAACATTCCGACACCTTGATTTCACTCAGGTTCAGAAATCCGTCCCCACGAACAGGGAATACACTCTCACACTCCTCCGTGAGTGCATAGAACGCCCCGATCTCCCCCGTGTCACTCTTTTGCAGCAGCCGCGGCTTGGCATAGTACACATCCATGGACTGGATGGTATGCAGCGTCTGTTCAAAATCCGAAAGGTCTGTGCATACCTCCCATGCCGCCACCTTGTCTGCCGTCAAAGTGTAGGGCCACATGGCCAGGGAAAATATGTACTGCTTATATTTCTTATTCCCACAAAAATCATTCAATGTCTTCAGACTGAATTTGGCGAATCTGTCAATCCCCTGTTCCAACTCCCTGGAAGTGAAAAGCCGCCCCTCCTCCGGGCAGTACATCTCCACTTTGCCCAGCCGCCGCTCTATCTCCTGCACAAGTCTGGTAAAATCCGCTATCTCCGCTCTGGTGGTGGGAATATTGTAGCTTATCGTATAGAAGCCTTCGCCACCCTTTGACCCATCGAAAAAGATGCCCCGCCCGATGCGGCTCGGATTGTAAAAAATTGCTGTACCCTGGTTCTCCTGCCCCTCCTGCAAAATATGGAAATCATTGTCAGAGCCGTACCGAAATCCGCAGGCCCCCGCCAGCGATGAGATATCCAGTGCCGTTTTTCCAAAAAATTTCTTTTGTTTAATCTCCAGCGTAAATGCCATATTCAAATCCTCCTCAATGGTTGTATTAAATGCTTTTAAATCCTTTCGGCATGGTATAAAATCACCATCGCCCTGTATGTGACATCGCACAATTTTCTGGTCTTACTTTTCCAGTCTTTCTCCAACTGCCCGCCGGAATAGGGTCCCATGCCCTTTAACGTATTTTCACAAAAGTTTATGCGGCATATGCCCTGTTCATCGATGGAATCGTAAATCCTATCCACTTCTTCTTTCAATTCCGGCACCAGACCGTATAAACCGCACCTACACATATACTCTACCAGATCCAGATACACCTGATGCGTTCCGCCTTTATCGCCTCCCAGCGCCATTCCTTCCCGAAACGCACCGCAGCATCCAACCAGATGCCCGATATCCACACAATAGGCAGGGGAATAGTCCAGTCCATTATCTTGTAACAGTTTACAAAACGCCTCCGCAAGCATAGAAATATTTTCTTCATTTCGCCAGCTGTCTGTGTGCGCCAAAATATCCAGATGATATCTGCAGGGCCATTTTTCATGCTTCGGAAAAACGTATGCAATCCCTTCAGGGTTTACCCTCTCCGGGCGTCTCTTCCGGATCTTTACAATGTCTGTCACCGAATGGATCTCCGTCACCCTGCGAAAAGAATCCAACGATACTGCTATTTCTTTGGAAATATCAAATGACTCCTCATACCCTGCTCTTGCAACGCAGGCCGCCTTAATAATATCAGAGCCGGTCGCCGCATACTGATCACAGTCAGTATCCCCGCTACCAAACAAATCTGATTTCATGGTTCTAAACGCTTCTATTGCATTCTTTAATACCGGCGTGTCCCGGTAGATTAGCTTCTCCCCAAGATATTTCACACCCACTTCCTGATTTTCATAAGGTCCCGCTTTTTTGTTCGGGCCATGAAAACCGTTTCCCAGCCAGCCGTTTTCCTTTTGACATGCGATGATAAGCTGAATGATCTTCTCACGCATGACTTGCTCTTGCAATGTCGCCTTTTCTTCCTCTGTGATATTATTCAGGATATCGTTCTTCACATGAAAAACAATAGACGGATTGGCATTTTCCAACAGAAATCCTGCCATTTTGTCAAGTACATCGTGATGTAAATGATCCGCCGCTGATATGTATTTCTTTTGATTCGCCATATCGTTTCCCTTCTTCTGCACCTGCATTTCAACCTGCTTATTTTACAAAATATACCCCAATTGCAAAAATAATTTTACAGTTCCCCAACAAAATTATACACAATCCGTACTTCCTGTGTTTTTACTCTGTCATCTTTCTTAGGCTCTCCAATCAGTATGCGGTTTATCATTCAGTTTAACACTGTTTCGTCAAGTTCTGTAATGGCAGCATCAGGATAAACTTATAAATTCGCTGTAAGAAGATTTCAGCACAAAAAAACGAGTTTATAAGTTTATCCTGTGGCAGCATAACGTTTGATTTCGCCCATGAACATCTGCACATCCCTCTCTGAATGTTCCCCCTCACTGATAAGTGCCGCTATTTCCTGCATACGGTTCTGGTTGCTTTCCTGCTCTTTTTCCATTGCGCACGTCAGCTTCACGAAACGCTTTTCCGTAAGTATGAGAAAGAAAAAAGCAGATACAAAAAAGCCCACGGATTTTTCTCCGCAGTCGGTTATGTATCTGCTAATAGGTTCAAATATGTTTATGCAATATACCAGTTCAATTATGAACCCCATTATAACCGGAACATCTGTTCCTGTCAAGCCCTATATCAAAAATTTTTAAAGGGCTTCTTGGGCCATACGGTCAATTTCCGCACCCACAGGGAATCCTACAAGGACAAGCGGGCCGTTGCTCACTCGCCAGAGGACTGGCTGATCTTTGAAAACACCCATGTGGCCATCGTGGTCCTGGGAGCTTGCCCAAAAGCTGAGAAAAACGCCCCGCCGCCACGACACCATTGGCGAGGCCAATCCCCTGACCGGGCTTCTCTACTGCGCGGAAGGGGCGCAAGCCCCGCCTGTCCCTGGGTCGCAGGGACAACAGTGTTCGTGAAACGAACGCGCAGCCAGCCACGGCCACGGGGCTGTTCACGGGGTTTGGGGTACGGCCCCAACGAGCAAAACGGACTTCCGGCGGTCACGCTGGAAGTCCGTTTTGAACATTTGTGGGAACAAATGCACTGCTCGCATGGTAGGTAAAGTCTCTGCGATAAGGGTTGAACACTGATTGGATTGGTGCTATACTTCAAGTGGATCAATTTGTAAAATCAAAATTGTAATAGGCGTTTGCGAAACGCCTCTTTTCTGGAACAGGGAATGGGCAATATATACAAAATAAGGGCGACTTGCCACTGCATCGGAGCCCGTTTTTGTATATATTGACCAGTCCCGTCACTTGCGGAAATAGTTTCGCAATCGCCTACAAAATTGTAAGATTGAAGGGAGATTTCTATGAGCGCAGACCTACCTTTTTTCAAATACCACCCCGACCCATTCGCCACCGAGACTTTTCGCAGGCTAGATGAGCCGGTCACTTGCCCCTGCTGCGGCCAGCAAACCTCCATCATCTACGAGGGGCCTTTCTATTCTAGGGATGAAGTGGATCACCTGTGCCCATACTGTATTGCCAGCGGTGCGGCGGCAGAAAAGTACAGCGGCGAATTTCAGGACAGTGAATCCACTGACGAGGTGGACAGCCCCAATAAACTGGACGAATTAGTCCACCGTACCCCCGGCTACTGCGGCTGGCAGCAAGAGTATTGGCGCGCCCACTGCAACGACTTCTGCGCCTATCTGGGCACGGTGGGCTATGCGGAGCTTGAGGAGATGGGCCTGGTGGATGAGGTTCGGGAAACCTTGCTCGATGACTGGTATGAAGAAATTTTCACCGACTTGACAAAAGACGGCAGTACAGTCGGATACCTGTTTCAGTGCCTCCACTGCGGGAAATACCTTCTGCATATCGACTGTGACTGAAAAAAGTTCCCTTAATCATTTTAGTTTATCGGGGGGATTTCGTTACTATTCACAGCCAATCAACATCTGATTTTTAAGGAAGTCCCGTTGGGACT
>CAMWSA010000362.1 GCA_947176785.1 uncultured Lachnospiraceae bacterium | reverse complement strand
CTTACTGACCTGCCCTTTCCGCAGGGTACGGATATTCCGTGGACGCATGCCCTGCATTATCCAGCCGGTCTTTGTCATGATGCAGTACCTTTGGTACTCCATCGTTATCGGGTTTCTTTCCAGAACCCTGCCCGGTTTCGGAATCCTCCTGAACCCGGCAGGGCTCTGGAATGAATGATGCTGCCAGAATCTCTTATGCTGCAACCGTTTTCTTTTCCGGACGTCTGATGTCCATTAACATTTTCTTCGGATCATAGACCGTTCCATTCTTCAGGATCGTATAGATGAGCCTCAGAAGCTTGCAGGCTATCACGATCAGTGACTGCATCTTTTTCAACGGATTCTCGGCTCGTGTCGTATAGTATATATGGAGTTCCCTGAATTCCTCCGCATGGGCCACTGCTGACTTTGCTCCCTGGAACAGCCAGTATCTGAGCCTTTTACGTCCTCTGTGGCTGATCTTGGTTTCTCCCTTATGCTTACCGGAACTGCATGCTACCAGCCCCAGTCCACTCAGTTTCTGTATTTCCTTTACATCATCAAACCGTGAAATATCCCCCATCTCCGCAAGGATCCCGGAAAGAGTGTTTTCTCCAATTCCCGATATCTCCAGAATGTTACCGGCATGCGGTATTTCCTGGCATTTCTGATTGATCTGCCCTTCTACGACAGCAAGTTCAGCATCCAGTTCCAGAATCTTCTGGACAAACCACTTCACAGCGCTCCTGCCTGCAGCAGCCCCATCCTTGATCCCTACACTGGCTTTTGCATACTGTAAGATCTCTCCCGCTCTGCCATACCCGCGTCCTCTAAGCTTAACATCATGCCAGATCTGTCTTATCCCATCTTCACCAAGTGTTACCAGATCATCCGGGAATGGCGCCTGTTTCAACAGTTCCAGGCTGAATGCACCATCGACTTTCCCCAACGCATCCTTATACTCCGGAAAATAGATCTTCATCTCCCTGTGCATCCGGTTGATCGTCCGCACCCTGTCTTCATTCAGCTGATCCCTGAACATTGACAACCTGCGAAGCTCCGCATAGAGTTTTTCCGGAAGGTATGGCATCCCAAAGTTGCCATCCTTGACAAGATTCGCTATCAGCTTCGGATCCTTCCTGTCATCCTTCAGCTGGCTGTTATCTTCAACCTCCTTCGTCTGCTTTACAGCATAAGGATTTACCTGTACAACACTGATCCCATTGGAGATCATCCATGTGGCAAGGCAGAACCAGTAGTGGCCTGTCGGCTCTAAGCCAAGGACTATCTGGCGCTTATCATGTTCAGCAGCTATTCTTACTGCCCATTCCTTTGCGCTCTGGAATCCCTCTGCATCATTGTTGAATGGATATGCGGATTTACTCAGCTCCCTTCCTCTGGTATCGATTGCTCTCATATAGTGTGTTTCACTTCCCACATCGCATCCTAAGATAAGCATGTCATCACTGATAAATGAGAGTTTTTTGTTTTTATCAAACTTAACATTGGTCTCCAACTCATGCCAGGTTGAAGCTGTTAAACTTTCTTTGATCACCTCCGCTTTTTTCAAAAGTTCCTGCTGTTCAAAAATATTTGCTGTTACTACTTGATTTTTCCTCTTTGTGCCTTTAACATTCATTTTAGATACCTCTTGTATTCTTTAGATTTTACCAACTGTCCAGGTCAGTAATGATCTAAATTTACTTGAGGTATTTTTCTGTGTCAATCTCTTGACCTATTTAAAGTATACAGGAAGCTTCCTGTCCACCCATATAACCCCTATCAGAGCAAAGAATATTCTGTCAAAAATACCCAGATTTTGTTTTCCAACTAAGGTATAGGAATGCTTTCCTATTGCCCGTAATGCAATGGGTATGTCCTGAAATGCGGAATGATTTGCTGCATAGATAACTGGTCTGTCTGATAAAGGCTTGTATCTGTTAATAACTTCAACTTGATATTTCACTTTTGCTCTTGTTAAAAGCATAAGGTACGGATACAATTTTTTTCTTATCCAATACGTCAACATTTTTCTCTTTCTGATATATTTTTCCTTTCACAATTTTCTCGCATACATTTCTTGTTATTATGATATTTTAATAGATTTGCTTCCTGCAAAAAATCTTGCTACAATCTTCCATAATGTAATAGGTCATCAAACTATAGTCTCTTGTCCCTGCCAAGCAATAACAATTGACAGCATTTCACCAATTTGCATTACGGGCAAATTAATTGACACTTTATCTTGCAGAGGAAGTGAATCTATTTACATATATTGTTCTTCTTTACAGAACATATATAGCCTCTGATACTTTCCATAATCTCTTCTTCTGTCTTTCCATCTGGCGCTATTGGTTCCCTAAAATAAATATGTAAAGAATACCTGCACAAGTGCCTCCAGTCAAATATACGAGGAATTTTTCTATGTGGTGGAAATATCTCATATGCCCCATCAATACATACTGGTATGATTTTTATGCCAGTCATAGCAGACAATCTTGCTGCACCACATTTGAAATCACCGATTCTACCATTTCTGGTTCGTGTTCCTTCGGGATGAACTAAAAGACTGTGTTCTCCACTTTGTAGACATTCATAGCCGCGCCTTATTGCTGATGCCGTATTTCCATTTCTATGAACAGGAATTCCACCTAACATCGTAAGCCATTTCCGAAAAATCTTACGCTCAAATAGTGTATCAGCCGCAAGACTACATATAGTAGTCTTGAACTTATTATCAAGACTGCCAATTATCCACAAGCCATCAAAATAACTTTCATGATTTGGACAAAATATATAGTTCTCATTTAGATTAATATTCTTTTTACCAAATATTTCGATTTTCCATAAAATCGAAGATATTTTCCAAAATGTATCAAATTGATTTATATGCTTTATAGTTCGGGCCAATGGATAATTGGCAATATCTTCATCTATAAGACTACTGTTTCTTTGGCCAATCAAATGTATGATTTCACCTATAGTAATGTCATCAGATAGATGTGGTTCTATAGATACATGAAATCTTTCATCCAATGCGGCGCAAAGTTCAAAAACGTTTAGTGAATCAAATTGCAAATCTTCGACTATTTTAGTTTCCATACTAATATTCATCACAGCTACAGTAAGAAACGATCTGACAATATCTATAACAACTTCTTTTGTTGAGCTATGCTTTTCACTTTGCACTTTCTTCATAGATGGCATCATGTTTTTGCAAGAACTATATTGCGCATATTCCTTAAGCAAATATCTCTTTACTTTTCCCACGGATGTTACTGGAATTTTATCTATTCTATGTATTTCTTTAACTTTATAAGTCGAATTAGTCTCTGCGGATTTTTGAGATAATTTACATATTGCAGTATCAATTACGCTTTCTGAATGAGCCATCTCTTCAATAAAGAGATGAATTTCATCATAATTCTCATTATTTGGTACACCACAACTTGCAATAAGTATATCCGGACATACACTCTGATAAAAATTATCAATGTCAGATGCGGCAACTTTTTCTCCATTATGAAGCATAATAGTCTCTTTAAGTCGACCACAAACAAATAAATATCCCTCTTTATTAATATATCCCAGATCCCCGGTTTTAAAATAACCCTTATCAAATGCATCTCTTGTAAGTTCCGACTCTTTGAAATATCCTTTCATTATCAAAGGTGTTTTTACATATATTTCACCTTTTCCATCAATATCCGGTTTCTCAATTTTTATATTTATATCCTTGTACTGATTCACATTGCCTACAGAATTAACAGGATAAAAATCTCGAATTCCTGTAGATGTTATAGGGGCGTTTGTCTCCGTCGTGGCATACATATTTGCCCATTCAAGACCCAAATCCAGAAAAAGCTCTGCTGTTTTTGGCTTACATATGGTCCCCACTACGGCCAGCCCATAAATATTTTTACCAAATATCTGACGTGTAATTGGTTTTAAAAGATATTTTCCTATCTTTAAGCCAAATCTCTTTCTTAAAAACTTTGACAGACTAAGCAAACAATATATACATTTCTCTATAATAGGTCCCTTATCATGCACCGCTTTCACCATTTTATCAGCCATTATATCATAAACTTTAGGAACCATGCCAAAACAATATGGATTATACTTAAGCAATCCTTTTTGAAGTTTGATAGAATTCACATTTTCAATTATGCCCAAGCTGCATCCTGTCAATAAGTATATCATGATGCTTACATAGCCAGAAATATGACTGAACGGAAAAACATTTAAGGAAACGCTGATTAAATCAATATCATAGTTACCCCACACCGCTAAACGTGG
>CAMWSA010000361.1 GCA_947176785.1 uncultured Lachnospiraceae bacterium | reverse complement strand
GGAACGGCAAAATTTTTTACACTTCTTTTACTTCTTTATCTCACATGAGCAAATGCGCCGGGCATCATGCTGATTTTGAAACACGCCCGCTGATTAGTGATAAAGATGTTCCCCTGAAACGGCTTTTGCTCAGTCCCTGCTTCAAATAGATTGACATCATCCCACTGCCGATCAGTGTCTCGCCGGAATTCAGTTGAAATTTTGCCATAGTTCTACGCTCCTAACTGTAATTATTTTTTGCCACCTACTTCGAGGCATTTTCCCCAAACCTTTATTAAGAATATTTGTCAGCCCATCAGAAATGAATCCCCCAGGGCGGCTCTCTCCAAACGATTTCCAGTAAGTAAAATGCTGCAACAGCGCAAGGCACAGCTAAAAGCACAGGGATGACTGAAAAGATTTTGAAACGAGATTTTTTCAAAATTATCCACGCCAACACCAATAAAGCAACCGCTGCTCCTGCTGCCCCCAGTATCATAATGAACAAGAAAAAATACGCCAATCCCATGCTTCTCACCTGCTTTCTTGCTTTATTGAAATACCATACCAAAATTTTCTCCTCTGTAAAACCGAAGGGCGTAACGCCCTTATGGATCAGTTTCCTGTAGCCTCTTTTGATATTTACTTACCTCATCCAAAATATATTTTTCAATGGTTTCGGTGTTCGTATCAAACCCACTCAAATAAAAGCTGTCAATCCTTATCAGGCAAGATTGGTCTTCTGGCCATGCAGGTTCCTTATACGTGAGCATGACAGACACCCCAGAGGGCATCACTTGTGCTTTTTCAAAGGTATCTGCGTAGGCTTGGGACAATACCATACACACTGTTTCCAAATTTCCGGAAGAAACTGGCTCTATGTTCACATACAAATCAGAATAATAGACAGATGACGACTTGACAGGATAAAAATAGTCGAAAGAATATTTCACATCTGTATCAGCCGCCCGCGTTTCAAATGCCTTGCCAAAAATATCAAGCGAATAGGTATCAGATAATCTGTTGGCTAAGCCCGGTACACCAAAACTCTCCCCCTCAACAGTGTTGAACACAAAAAACTGCGTTTGGAGGTCGTCTTTTGGTGACACAGTATATGCCCTTACCCTCCATACATCATCTTCATAATAATCATCGGTGACAGACTCGGAAGAAATAACCGTAAATTTCTGGCCGTACTGTTTCTCTAAATATTCTTCTACTTCCCGTTTGGACATAAGATGGAAACCACATGAAGTAAGCAGTAACATCAATGTACATATAAGACTGGCAAAACAGACTCTCGCTTTTATTTTACCTGCCATCTTCCTCCTGCCTTTCACGGTACAATTCTATCAATCGGTTCTGTAATTCCAGTCCCTTCCTGTAATATCCCAGCAGCTGTGCTGCGCTGTATTCCTGTTTGATATTATGGTCGAAATAACTGTTTGTGCTTGTGGGGTCTATTCCATTCCACAAGCGGCATTCCTCAAAATTATTGCTACAGTAATTTGTTTCAAAAAAACCGCCTCCAATGACAGAGACTTCATTCCCGTCCTCCAAAGACTCCGCCGTTATTTCAATCAGGACAGATACATCATAGCGGTCTTTGGAACCGGCATCCGCTGTGTTTTCAAACAGCGGCTCCTGCTTTATATTTCTCTTGCAGATCTGCAGGCGGACCGTTTTCAGAACATCTTCATACTCCTTCTCATCATACTGGCTGATCGGAAACAGCTGCATATTTTCTGTGTAAGTTTCCTCACTGATATATTGATCAAAACCATAATAAAAGCAATACATTTCGCCATCCTGGTCCTCCAGTATTAAAACCGGACCGGCAGATTCCAAGTAGTAACGCATGAGTCCTGCATGCTCCGGCTCCCCGGTCATTTTCGGCAGTACGGATACCTGGTATCCCCAGCTTTCAATCTCATTCTGATAATCCGGAAGTTTTTCAGTGATAGCCTGCATTATGGAATACTCTGTCTCATACTTTTTATATTTTCGGATTATAAATGTGACAACCAGCAGAAATACCACCAGAACAGGAAATATCCATCTCCTGTAAGCACTTTTTTTCATTACAGCTTTCTCCATTTTTCTATATTTCTTATATTATTTCTGCCGTTTATCCCCTATCCTTATCCCTGTATAACAATCACAAGCGCCAGTGCTACAATACCCGCCATCATAATCAACGAAATTTTGACCGGAGAACGCTCCCCACTTTTCCAGTCAGAAAGCAGGCCATTGTTGTCATCATCCATACTGTGTCGCCCGTTTTGGTTCCAAAGTATGAGGTGATAGATTGCGGAAACAAGGTCTACCGCTCCAAAGAGCAGCACAATGTTACGCACAAGAAAAATGACCATGCCCAAAGGTTCTTTATCCCCGCCGCTTCCCAGCATAACGCTTCCCCATATCAGGCGGATAACTGTCATGATGACAACAACTAAAATACAAATCAGGGCCGCTGCTCCGTATTGCTTCGCTTTCAGTTTTTCGCTGGTATTTTGTTTTTGAGGAAACTTGTTGTTCATAATCCATTCCTCCTGTTGCTGATTATTTTCAATGGGATATTCTGTTTCATCACAGGTGTAAGCCATATCTTTAGGATTAGGATTTTAAGATACAGATCCATCAATCCCAGGAAGCACTCAATCCGGTAATTTCAAAAAACGGCATATAAAAATGGAAGTACCCGTTATGAGTGTCAATGTTCCACCCTTCTTTGAGACCGATCACCGGTCCTCTATACATCCAGCCAGTTTCATCCTCTATTCCAACAGGGTAGCCGTCCCGCAGATGATACCATACTGGCAGGGTGATGGTCTCATTATTCGATTGTAATAATTCTTCCATTATTCTACGCCCTTTTCTTTTATTTTACCAGAAAATGAGCTTGTTCACAATTTATTTACTCATGCGTTTGGCGTGACTATATATAGTGTTTTTAGAATGGCCTGATACATAAAAAGCACTACGCGAAACCTTCCTGGTATTATGAAACTTCCATATCGAATAGGCTGAGCTGTACCGGCTGTTCCCTCTTCTCCTTCTCTTTTACCTGGCGCATCTGTTTCAGTTCTGCGATCAGTTCCTGTCCCAGCCACTTATCTGCATGGCGGCGGTCTGCACTGAACTCTTTGAGGCTCTCATATCCATTTTCCAGGAGTTTCTTTTCCAGACGCCTGACTGCAGACTCCCGCAGCTTCTGACATCTCGCCTTTTTGTTTTCCTTATTACGCTTTTCCATATCAGAAGCATGGATGATCTGAATTCCGTTTCGGATATCCTCCAGGTCCTGCATCAGATCCCGGCTCTCCCTCTGCTCGGCACGGACGTTCTGGAGCTCAAAGGAAAAATATCTGCCGTGATATTCAGAGAAAAACAGCTGCGTAAAATAATGGTTTCGTACTTTGTCTTTTATCCTGTCCTGACAGAGCCTGGCGCATATCTTACAGATATCCATGCTCACCGGATGGTTAAAGAGCTTTTTCCCGTTGATGATCTGGGTATCTATCTGCCCCTCAAACAGTGTTCCATTCAGGTCATTTCTGAGATAGGATATCTTCACATCATAAAATACATTCCCTCTTTTCTTATCCAGTTCATGCCCCAGAACCGGACACCTCCCTGCACATCTGCTTAATCCGCAGTAATACGGGTCATAATTCATCTCCCATTCCAGTGTATCCCGGTTGAACCTCATATGCTCCCGGCAGACGCGCCCCTTCCTCTGCAGTCCAAAACTAATCTCCTGTCTCCGTATCTCATCATCATGCAGTTTTAAGATATGCTCTACACTTCCTTCATAGCAATATTCTTCTTCGGCCATATGAACCTCACACTCATATCTGAGTACCTTGTTCTCCTGAAGATATTCATGTTTCAGCTTACACTCTTTCTTTTCATAAAGACAGCGGATGGTAGCCATATCATTTTCAAAAGTCCACTCAATTCCCATGTAACTCATGTTGCTGTGGCACTGGAGCCCTTTGCACTGCAGGCCGCAGGGGGTCTTGAAAGTCTGCTCAAAGATCCACCAGCGTTCATAGGTAAACCCTCCATCATAATTATCAAGGGTTTTCTCCTGCCACATGGGAACGTCAACCCGCACATGATCCGGATGATGCTCCGCCGAGTACCCTTCCTCCAGCAGCCGTTTTGTCAACAGGTTATATTCCTTATAATCTTCTTTCATCTTAATTCTTCCCTACAGCCCCTGGCAGGGGCGCATCCCGAAATAGTCTTCCATACGTATTGATTTGCACTTTCACATCACCGCCTGAACGCGGATTATTATCACCGGATA
>CAMWSA010000360.1 GCA_947176785.1 uncultured Lachnospiraceae bacterium | reverse complement strand
TTGGGGACCTGTTGCTCCGGTGTCTCCCTTGGGGCCCTGCGGGCCTGTCGCTCCAGTATCTCCTTTGGGACCTTGAGGCCCTGTCGCTCCAGTATCTCCTTTGGGACCTTGGGGACCTGTTGCTCCGGTGTCTCCCTTGGGGCCCTGCGGGCCTGTCGCTCCACGAAGTTCAGTTTTATGGGCATCCACATACGCCTGTACGTTGTCCGGGACAATAACAGTAATGCTTGTGTTCAGCGCACTTATTGCCCCTGTCACTGTGCCGTCCCCAATACCGGATAGGCGGGTATTGCCCAGCAGATTGTTAACTTCCTCTTCATATTCTTTTAAGGCCAGCGCCCCGGTCAGTTGATCTTTTTTATTATTGCCCCTGATGCCATCCATGGTATCAATAACGCCCAATGCGCCCAGATAATCCTCGCAGGCTTGCATAAATTCCTGCTCATATTTCTTTGCCAAGGTTTCATATGTCGGAATTGTCTTAAATAGGCAAGCAATGTTACTTAACACTACTCCGGATACCACGACCTTATATAATGGCATTTGGTTCTTTTCTGCGCCATCCAGCACATTGCCGCTTATGTATGCTGGTAAGGTCGGCATTCCTTCCGTCTCGGCTCCTTTTATCACCTCAATGTATGCTTTCTCCGTCCCATCTGAAGTGTTTTTTTCATAGGTCATACATATGAGGTCGCTCCTGTTCTTTCCGGCTGTTCCTGTCGTAATGGTCATGTCCTCATAATTGTCTGGGGGAATCCTAATATGCCGCCCATGCATCAATATATCACCGTCAAACACCCTGACTGTATTATTGTCAATTATCGTTGCCTCTATCTGTTTGCCGGCCTCCATGACAAATTGTCCCGTCCCAAAAAAGGATGCGTTAAAACTCCCTTGATCTGCAGATGTGATATGTTCATATCCGGCGTATCCCGTTACCAAATGTACCATGCCTATTCACCTACCTTGTATTTGATATCTATTTTTCCCTTGTCAATAGTGACAATTTTTTTTGTGATTTTTTCTGCCACCTCTATTCCTGTTATGCATTCCCTGGCACCGACTATATCCCCTATGTCATATGCGGCACTTTCACCATTGAACGTTAGTGCGATCTTGTGGGATTCTGCATATGCTTCTTTAAGGAGATTAATCCCTCCCTGCTCCAGTTCCTCGCTGGACTCCGCATTGGTATTCTCATATATTGTTGCAATCTCACTTATGCCTGTCAGGCTCTGCTTATTACTGATGACACCATTTTTATCTGCATAGACATGGATTACCTCCCGCGCTGCCAACTCGCCCCTGCCGATACATATCGCATGATTGGCCGGGTTATAGCCTTTTTCAATTTCCATCTCCATTTGATCACTGTCAAATTGATCGTCTTTGCTGTAATCAACTAAATGCCTTACTGACAGCATTACCTTTGAGCCGCTGTAAACAAAAATTAATTTCCCGTTTACAGATGCAAGCATTTTTATTATTCCCTCATAGCCATTAATGTATCTGTTCATTCTGTATCCGTTAATTGTAATTCCGGACTCTTCTCTGGATGCCGCAAATATTTCTGCAACTCCCATCCTCTCAATCAAGAGGGATAATAGCTCATTTGCCTCGCCGGACAGTACCAAATAGTCCCGTCCGGCATCCGGCTCGATTATTTTGGACGCAAGCAGTCCCTGCCATGTCCTGCCTTTGTATACGATTTCCCTGCTTGCCGTTTTGACCTTGATGGAATCCACTATCCCACCATACTCAGTACCTTCGATGTACAGATAATATCCATCACGACAGACATGGTTATTGCTGTCCACAATCAGTTCAAAATTGTTCTCATCGGAACCTATCGCCAAGTCGAATGTATAGTCCAGCAACACTCCAATATCTTCCATTGCCTCGTTCGCATATATCAAATCCACTTTGGCTCACTCCTCTCTTCCAAAATGGTTATGTCTGCTTTTTTGCATCCATCCATCTCTACCAACCCGATTCCTGGAGAGATCTTTTCAAAAATATAAAAATCTCTGTTTCTTTTGCTAAAAACATTTTCCTGAGACCCATCCACATGGGTTAAGATAATTGTTTTGCTTACGGAATCAATAGTTAAATATTCATTGTTCTTGAATGTGACATTAACCTGATACAAGTGACCACCTACTTTAACCGCCGGTATTTCCGCTGCCCCATAGATTACGATCTTAAAATTGCTTGCAACAAATCCCTTATTAACAACCGCCTTTCCCACCAAATTTGACGTATAATCCATGAGAAAATCGGAACAGAAATCCATGTTCTTTCCCTGAGGCCCTTTGCCCATATAGCCAAAAGTATTTACTGTTTCTCTGATCCACTCCGGCAGATCGGTCTGTATAGTCAGCGTTGTCATCATGTACCTTTTTGCGTGGTAATACTCTGTCTTCGCACTGCCTGTGACAAAACACATCAAATAATAGTCGTTTATTACGAATTTCCCATGCTGGCTCGCGAGCACATCTTTTTCCATAACTTCAAACAGCCGATTCTTGGCATCTGTACCTTCCTTCTCGTTTGAACATACCACCAAAACAGGGAGCGATTTTTTGACCACTCCCTTGTTGAAAGACGATATTCTGTCATTTTTGGTTGTTACAGAATAGGAAAAATCTCTCAAATCATTCCTATTACAAAAGATACCTGCCCGGCCATCTAGCCATATAGTTTCACCCAGGTGGTTTATGTACATGACATTCTCAAGCATCTTCATACCTCCCGTACCAATCTGGCAAACTCACGTTCCTTAATTTCAAACCTAAAGGATTTCAGCGCCTCTAACATTTTCTCAAGCAGCCCCTGGTCCATGCTGGTTATCGCACCCAATATCTGGATCAATACCTCTATGACTTTCTGATTCTGGGAATCCACAGCTTCTCTGACATATTGCTGTAAAGTCTCAATCGGAGCTACTGCTTCCGGGCCTGCTTCTCCGCCAACCATTGCATTACCATTTTCCGGATTCATTCCAAAGATAGTAGGCTCCTCCAGCACACCGCCCTTTGCATACCAGTCAATTCCGAACGATGGAACAGACGGTGGATTCAAGCTGAAACTGCCGCTAATCTTCGGATGCGGCAGTTTCAACTTCGGAAGTGACCATTCAAAGTTAAAGAATCCTTTTATCTTATCTATCGCACTCTTTACAGTATCCCTTGCGGCATTGATCGGTGTTGATATCGCATTTTTGATATTGGTCCATACCGATGTTACTGTCGTCTTCAATACATCGAATACTAATGTCACTTTTGACTTGATATCGTTCACTGCGGTCGTCACAGCCGTCTTCACACCGTTCCAGACAGACGTCGTTGTGGATTTGATGCCGTCCATCACAGCAACCACTACCGACTTAATACCATTGAATATGCCAGTCACGATATTCAAAATCCCAGTCAAAGCCTGCTCCCAGTCCCCGGTAAATACCCCAAGCAGGAAATCGCATATACCATCGAAAATAGGTTTCAGAGAATTGTTCCAGAGGTCGGCAATCACACTAAATACATTTTCTACCAGTGGCTCTATAATTGTCTTAAAAACAAACTCAAATGCCGGCATCAGCACTTCCCTCAGGAAAGCCCCAATGGCGTCAAATATAGGCTTTAGGTGATTCTCCCATGTGTCTTTGATGCCCTCCATAGCCTGCTGGAAAAAGGCCAGGATATCATCCAGGTGCTCGTTGAACAGCCCCGCCAGTTCCTCGACAACGAAGCCAATCAGGTCAAACACTGGCTGACCGACAGCTGCCCACAAGGTGCCGCACAGTTCCCACAGGATTCCAAACGCATCCTGAATAATGCCCGTAATTTCGTCCCAATGTTCTGACAGCCACGCCATGGTATCTGCCATACTGTCAAACAATGGCTGCCCCAATGTACTCCAGACAGCTTCCGCCATGCTCCACAGCAAACTGAATACATCCTCTATAGCGCCTGTTATAGTTGTCCAGTTCTCCAGCAACCACCCAAAGGCATCCATCATGAGGTCTAGCAGTGGTTGACCTATGCAGTTCCAAGCAAGTACCATGAAATCCCATGCCGCGGAGAAGATGCCCTGTATGGTGGACATCACGTCATCAAAGGTGACCCCAGCGCTCTCTAATGAACCCTGTATCGCTAAGAAGATACCCTGCACTATATCGCAGAAGCCCTCGACCGTTGACTGTAATACTCCAATTACTGCCTGGACGATGCTCTGTATCAAAGGCATATTTTCAATCACCCAGTCTATAATACTTGTTGCGCCCGGGAAGAGCGTATTTCCGATTTCAGCCAACGCATTAGTTACAACGGTTATCA
>CAMWSA010000359.1 GCA_947176785.1 uncultured Lachnospiraceae bacterium | reverse complement strand
GTGTGCTGGGGCCTGTGCGCACGGGGAAATCCACGTTCATCAAGCGTTTTATGGATGTGATGGTCCTGCCCTACATGGAGGACGAACACGCAAAGACCCGGGCCATGGACGAACTGCCCCAGAGCGCCGGAGGACGCACGATCACCACCACGGAGCCTAAATTCATTCCCAAGGAGGCCGCCCATGTGGTGTTAAACGAGGATGTGGAGGTGGATGTACGGCTGATCGACTGCGTGGGCTACATGGTGGACGGCGCGGCGGGGCACATGGAGGAAAACGCGGAGCGGATGGTGAAAACGCCCTGGTTTGAGAATGAGATCCCCTTTACCAAGGCGGCGGAGATCGGCACGGATAAGGTTATGAACGACCACTCCACCATCGGCCTGGTGGTCACAACGGATGGCAGCTTCGGGGAACTTTCCCGGGAGAGTTTTCTTCCGGCGGAGGAGAAGACCATCAATGCCCTGAAGAAATTACATAAACCCTTTTTGGTGCTGTTGAACAGCCAGAAGCCCTATTCCGAGGAAACCAGGGTGCTGGCGGAGCAGATGCAGGAAAAGTATGGGACTGCCGTGCTGCCGGTCAACTGCGAGCAGCTTAAAAAAGAGGATATCCATAAGCTTCTGGAGAATGTGCTGTATGAATTCCCCATATCGGTGATCGAGTTTTATATGCCAAAATGGGTGGAGATGCTGCCCCAGGATAATCGTATGAAGCAGGAGTTGATCGAGCGGGTACGAGGGATCATGAAAGAGTATACCACTCTGCGGGACTGCCTGGAACATCCGATTGCCATTGACAGCCAGTATGTGAAGCGTACCAAGGTGGATCAGATTTCTCTGAGCGACGGCTGCGTCAGGATTCAGCTGGAAGCGGATGATGCCTACTACTATGAGATGCTGACGGAGATGGTGGGAGAAGACATTGGGGACGAATACCAGCTGCTCTCCAAGCTGCAGGAATTTGCCAGGATGAAGCAGGAGTACTCCAAGGTACTCCAGGCGGTAAACATGGTGCGGATGAAGGGCTATGGCGTGGTGATGCCCATGAAGGAAGAGATCGTATTAAACCAGCCGGAGGTGATACGCCACGGCAATAAATACGGGGTAAAGATCAAGGCGGTGAGCCCGTCCATCCATATGATCAAGGCCAATATCGAGACGGAGATCGCCCCCATCGTGGGCACCCAGGAACAGGCCGAGGACCTGATCCAGTATATCAACAATACGGACCATGAGGGAGAAGGGATCTGGGAGACCAATATTTTCGGAAAATCCGTGGAGCAGCTGGTAAATGACGGTATCGCCACCAAGATTGCTTCCATCGGCGACGAATGTCAGGTGAAATTGCAGGATACCATGCAAAAGATAGTCAATGACAGTAACGGAGGCATGATCTGTATTATCATTTAAGGAATTGGGGGCTGTACCGGCAGGGCAGCCTCCCATTATATTGTATACATTATTTCCGGGCTTCCTTTATTTTGAGAAATATGGCGCAACTCCCGGTTGCAAAAATTCCAAGAATAATTGGTAGAAATTTATCTTCCGAACAGGTACAATATATCACAACCGCAGCAGTTCCAATTAGTCTGTATGGGAAAAGGCAAGAGGGGACATGCGGAGTTACAGTAAACGACATTGCAATTTCCGCTTTCAATTCTTGCGAAAACCATATACGCAAGTTTTTGCAAGGCTTCATGTTAATTTTCAATGTCGTTGACTATAAACAGCGAGGAGGAACAGCTATGAGCATTGGAAAACGGATTCAGCAATTGCGTATAGACAACGGTCTTACACAGGAGCAGCTGGCCGAAAAGCTCGCCGTCTCCAGGCAGTCCATCTCCAAATGGGAAATGGATCAGTCGCTGCCGGAGATTGACAAGGTGGTACAGATGAGCAAATTGTTATCCGTGAGGACGGACGAGCTTCTGCTGGAGGAGGCGGATGTCAAAAAACTCCGGCCACAGCAGCTTCATCTGGGCAGTGTGTACCTGATTGCAAGGGACTTTGAGGCATCCATTGCGTTTTACGAAAAGCTTCTGTCCATGGGGGTGTCCACCAGGAATTGCGGCAATAAGTTTGCGGAGTTTTTCTTTGACAACAAATGCCTGGCGGTCATGAATGAGGAAAACCTGCCGGGACATCACTATGGGGAGGGCGACCACAAATTTGTGCTGAATTTCTGGGTGGAGGATTTGAGAAGAGAGTACCAGCGGCTGAAGGAACTGGGTATAGGCAGAATGACCGGGATCCAAAAAGTGCATGAGGGTTATTATCATTTTGACATTTATGATCCGGATCAGAATGTTTGTGAGATTACCGGCGGATATGAGGAATGATTGGCAACAGGAAGAATCACAGCTGCATTTTAACAGCATCTCCCCGGAAAACGCACTATGGATACCGGGACGCTTTAAGGGATCCGGATATCCACCACTGGCCTGTGTGCTTTTCAGGAATATGCGGAACTTAAATTGGGAGGAGAAGAAATGGACAGGGTATGTCAGAGCTGCAGTATGATGATGGGAGAGGAAGAGTACGGGTATAATGCTGACGGGAGCAGGAATACGGATTACTGCAAATATTGCTTTCCCAACGGAGGCTTCGGAAAGGACGAAACCATGGAAGAAATGATAGAGAGTTGTATTCCGTTTTGGGTAGGAGACGGGGAATGCAAGACTCCGGAGGAAGCCAGGGAGCGAATGAGAGTGTTGTTTCCCACACTAAAGAGGTGGAAAAAACAGGGGCGGCCGCAATAAAGCGGCGGTCCCAAACTTTTTGTTTAATAGAATTGCTTTTTAGGAACAAATTGGGTATAATGTGCGTGTAGGATAGAGAAAGAAGGAGGACGCCATGCAATCAGCCGTCTATGAAAAACTGAAAAAATGTGAATCCTGTATTCGCCGGGTCACAGATTTTACCCCCAGGGTGGCCATCGTTCTTGGCTCCGGGCTGGGAGACTATGCGGACACGATTCGGGTTGCGGCCCAGGTGCCCTATGGGGACATTGAGGGATTTCCCGTCTCCACCGTGCCGGGACATGACGGAAGATTTATCTTCGGCTACGTGGGAGACGTGCCGGTGGTGTGTATGAAGGGCAGAGTACATTACTATGAGGGCTATGAGATCAGCGATGTGGTGCTGCCCATACGGCTGATGAAGCTTCTGGGGGCGGAGATTCTCTTCCTGACCAACGCATCAGGCGGCGTGAATACCTCCTTCCACGCGGGGGATTTAATGCTGATCACCGATCAGATTTCCTGCTTTGCACCCAATCCGCTGATCGGTGCCAATATTGAGGAACTGGGAACCCGGTTTCCGGATATGAGCCATGTGTATGACCTGGGTTTGCAGGAGCTTATAAAGGCGGCTGCCAGGGAGCAGAATATCTTTCTCCAGCAGGGGGTGTATGCCCAGCTGACGGGCCCCTCCTTTGAGACCCCCGCCGAGATCCGCATGCTGCGGGCGCTGGGCTGTGACGCGGTGGGCATGAGTACGGCGGTGGAGGCAGTGACAGCGACACACATGGGCATGCGGATCTGCGGCATCTCCTGCGTGTGCAACCTGGCGGCGGGCATGACCGCCAGCCCCTTGAGCCATAAGGAAGTGCAGGAGGCCGCTGACAGGGCAGCACCTGTATTTAAGAGCCTGGTGACGGAATCGGTAAAGCGGTTCGGAGCAATATAAGGAGAGCGTGGAAGGGTATTATGGACGGACGGGAGCGGGACACGGATCTGATACGGGCGGCCATGGAGGCGAGAGAGCAGGCATATGCCCCTTACTCCGGATATCTGGTGGGGGCGGCGCTGCTGACAGAGGACGGAGAGATCTATCAGGGGTGCAATATTGAGAATGCTTCTTATGGGGCGGCCAACTGTGCCGAGCGGACAGCCTTTTTCAAGGCGGTCAGCCAGGGCAAAAGGGATTTTAGGGCCATTGCCGTCGTGGGCGGCAGCCGGGAAGCAAGACAGGGGGACGGCTTTCCTGATATGGCATATCCCTGCGGCATATGCAGACAGGTGATGCGGGAGTTCTGCGGGCCGGACTTCCGCATTCTGGTGGGCAGGAGCCCGGAGGATTTTAAGGAATATACATTGGATGAGTTGCTGCCTGAGAGTTTTGGACCGGCGCGCATGTAGCAGGGGACATGCGGAACTCTAAAGACAGCAAGTTCCCGGAGGGCGCACTGATGCATGTATGGACGCCTCAAGCGGCCAGACAGGCATCACCGGATCGGTGCGCACGTAGGGGACATGCGGAACTCTGAAGACAGCATGTTCCCGGAGGGCGCACTGATGCATGTATGGACGCCTCAAGCGGCCAGACAGGCA
>CAMWSA010000358.1 GCA_947176785.1 uncultured Lachnospiraceae bacterium | reverse complement strand
AGAATGGGATATAGGACAAGGGGATTTTTGCTGCTATCAGTTCTGTGTGGGCAGAATGCTTACTATTGCGCTGGAGAGCAAACCTGTTGTCAAAAAGGGAAGGTGCAAAGGCAGTTTTGTGACAACACTTAGTATTAAAGGGGAACTGGAAAAGTTTTGCAATGAAAAATACCATCTTTTGTCAGAGTTTGATGTGTGCGGAATTGCGGTGATGTACTCGGAGGACAAACTCATTGCCTGGATTCGAAGCAATGGTTTTTATGCGGATATTCATGCAGGAGGCGTTGATGAGGCGCAGCTGGAGGCGCTCGGTAAGCATTTGGGCGAGATGGCCTGGAAGTGAAAAGAAGAAAAAATGCTCCCATGTGAGGCACTGGGGAAAGGCTGAAGGGGAAAGGTGCATATGAAAAACAAAATGAAGAAAAATCAGATTGGAAGAAAGCAGACAAATCGAAATCAGGTATATGCAAAAAGCAGTAAAAACCATGCCGGTGGGCAGATTCCCCAGGTGCCTGTGGCAGATGTGCCCACGGGCTGGTTCTACATGTCAGACACAGATATGACAGCGGCAGCGCTTAAGGAGGCGCTGTCCGACACCATATATAAGGTGGAGTACTGGGAGGAAGCCCAGGTGCTGGAGATCACCCTGGGAGAGAGGGGCTGTCTGGATGTGGAGGTCATGGAACCCCGCCTGGGAGAAGAAAAGGCGGATGCCTTTCTGGAGGAGCATGGGGTGAAATTCCTCTGCTATATCACATTTCAGCCGGAGGACTATGTGGCCGCCAAAACCGTGATGGAGCATATCTGCGGCAAAGCCGGGGGGTTTTTCTGCGGGGATACGGAGGCTTTCACCCCGGTGATCGGAGGGCAGAAAAACTGAAAACGAGCCAAAAATTTGATTGACAAATTAGATAAGGCAAAAGGTTTTCCCCTTAATTTGCATATAGGGCAGAAATCAGCATCTGCCCGAAAGTACACTGATCAATATATGGATATCAGTGCGGTCATATGTTGATTACCGGGCTTGTGTGTAGGCGGAGTGGATGGGGAACTGTAGATAAGGGAAAGAGTAATAAGAAACAATATGGGCGAAAGGAAAATAATATGACCAGATTAGAAGAGGCAAGGGAATTTTTCAAGGCAGATATATTTGCCACACAGACCACGGGGATTGTCATCGAGGAGGTGGCGGAGGGGTATGCCCGATGCAGTCTGGAGACAGAGGAAAAGCATATGGCGGCCCATCATCATGTGATGGGGGGCGCATTGTTCACCATGGCGGATTTCGCATTCGCGGTGGCCGCCAATCCCCCTGGCCAGATGACCGTGACCGCCACCAGCAATATTAGCTATATCAGTATGCCCAAGGACCCCAGGCTGGTTGCGGAGTGCAGACAGATCAGGGACGGCAGGCGGGCCTGCTACTATGAGACCCGGATCACGGACGGGCTGGGCAACCTGGTGGCGGTGGTGACGGCCATGGGGATGCATATGAACTGAGGAATCCGGACTGGGCAATGTTGTGCAGCGGACTGGGTAACGTTTCGCAGGCGTGAAAACCATCGCCCGGATGTGCCTAGAGGTTGAGAAATGCTTTTAAGCAGGGAGGATGTTAGGCATGGTTATAAAAGTGCTGGTGGAAAACACGGCCATATCTGCGGAATACGGAAAAATACATGGCTTATGTCTGTATATAGAGACAGCAAATCACAAGATATTGTTTGATTTGGGGCCGGATAAACTATTTTTGGAAAATGCGGAAAAGCTGGGAGTAAGGATTGAGGAGATCGACACGGTGGTTATTTCTCATGGACACTATGACCACGGTGGGGCTCTGGGATTATTTTTGCGGCATAATCACAGGGCAAAGATATATGTTCATAAGAAAGCCTTTGAGGGACATTTCACCAAAGTGCTGGGACTGTTGTATATCGGTGTGGGGTTGGATGCTTCCCTGGCTTCCCATGAGCAGATTGTCCTTACCGAGGGAAATCTGGAGTTGGACGAGGAACTGCTGCTTATTACGGACGTAAAAGAGAGGGAGTTGTTTCCTTTGTCCAATCAAAGTCTGTACACTCTAGTAAACGGAAAGAAGCTGCGGGATGATTTTTCCCATGAGCAGAGCCTGCTGATCCGGGAGGGGGAGCACAAGGTGCTGCTGGCAGGTTGCGCCCACTGCGGCATTGTCAATATTTTGAACAGAGCCAACCGGGATCTGGGTGAGCCTGTGACCCATGTGATCGGTGGATTCCATATCTGGAAAGACAAATCCCCAGAACTGGTGCGGGATATAGCGCAGCGACTGAAAGGCCATGACATCCGGTATTACACCTGTCACTGTACCGGCCAGAAGAATTTTGCTCTGCTGCAGGAGGAGATGAAAGAGCAGATCCGGTATGTGCCCACGGGGACAGTCTTGCAGATCTAGAGGACAGACTATGACGAACGAGCAGAGGGCGGAACAAAGATTTCAAGGCGGATGATGATTGGGAGGAGACCTGGTGAGCATGAATTTTATTGATACCGCATTAGCCAATCAATGTAACCTGAGTGATGATGATTTTTTACAGGCCATGGCCGATATATATCGAGAACCGGAAGTCTGGAAGAGCCTGCATATGTACCCACAGTATATCCAGGATGTGATCTATATAATAGATTATGATACGGAACTACAGATGGAGGGCCTGGGGAGTGTACTGGATGGTTCCATGGCTGAGAAATACGACAAAATACATACCGCTTTGTTGAATTGCGGCGCTCTGGAGGAAGCTCGTGTTCTGGAAGAAGCCAGGTGTTTGAGCATTCACAGTCATGCGTATGAAGATGACGATTACTATGAGCAGATGGAGATACTGGAAAGCCAGACCGCATTTCATAATGATTATGATCATTTTTGGGACTTGGTGAGAAATTATATAGGTAAGGGTAGAAATGATACAGTGCTTTCAACTATGTAATTTAGGCTCTTACCAACAAAGCTTTATGCAGAATGGATGAGCTTGGGGATAGATAATTGCAGCAATGATGAAGTACATCAGACGCTGATAGCAGAGGAAACGCAATTCACCATATACAACGATGGTCTGCAGAAGAATAAGGACAACCGGAATATCAGTCTGGCCTTCACCGTGGAGGATATTGACCTGAAGTACGATCGCCTATAGACATTTGTGCGGTTGATTTATGGGCGGTATTGTATCCGGCGTAACGGCAAAGCAGCACAATAGCAATATAGGGGCTATCAGAAAATTGTGATTGACATTATCTATTGGCATTTGTATAATTTAGACAGAAGTTTTCAGAATACAGGGAATCAGCGGGGTAGCCCCATGCTGCATAATTGGGCAGCATGTGACGGGCAGGAAGGAAATTCTAATCGCTCCTGAGTATAACGGTGGGGGACTGGCCATGACGTACACAGAATATCGACAATACATGAAAAATTTCTTTGAACAGTACTACCATAAGCTTTCTCAAGATGAAATAAGTCTCATGCATCCTTTTGAGGATAAGGGAAAGGAAATGTGGAGTGATGATGCGGATCCTGAAAAAGAGTGGAAAAAATGGAAGATGGTTCCGGCCGATATCAAGGAAGAAGAAATCGCCGGACTGGAAAATAAAATCGGCGCAAAGCTTCCGCTTTCATTAAAAGCCTTTTTGACTGTCTATCACCATTATTTTGAGGCGCCAATCGGGCGAAATTCGCTTTTTCAACACTTTGAGGGCGTTTTGAACGCATGGAATCCGGTGCTGGTCAAATGTGGATATCTGCCTTTTACCTGGGATGGGGAGGGCTATTTTATCAGATGTATCCGATTGGCAGAAATGCCCGATGAGGAGAAATGCGGGATTTACCAGATTGACCATGAAATATTGTTTGATTTTGACGAAGAGACAGTGACCCAGGAGGAAATAGACGAAAATATGAGGCTTGTCTCTCAGAACCTGCTTACCTATCTTGATGAGATACTGCATGATAAGGATCCCGAATCAATGCAAAAGGCCGCTAAAGAAGCCGTTGTCAATGCATTAAGGGATACATGCAAAATTATGGATTATGACGGTTTGGCAGACAAAATGGAAGAGGAGCCTGACAGTGTATACGAAGCGTTAAAGCCTGTGCAGGAGCGGTATGCTTTAACGGATGACGATATTGAGGGTATTTTGGATGAATTAGAATATGATTTTTGAAAGCGGGTCTGCGGCCCACAGAATGGGCATAATAGCAGAGTTTTGGGAAGCACATTCTGATGGGGTATGTTGTAAGCTGTTGATAGGTTGTATAAAGTTTGGATGTTGTACATCCAAATACTGATTGGTGCAATATCGCAGGCAAAG
>CAMWSA010000357.1 GCA_947176785.1 uncultured Lachnospiraceae bacterium | reverse complement strand
CCTGTTCATAGCGATACTTGCCATAATCCGCAATCCTGCACACAGGCGGCTTGGCCGTGGGAACAATCTTAATCAGGTCTACGCCTGCTTCTTCAGCCAGCGCCATAGCTTCCCTGGCAGACATTACCCCCAGCTGTTCTCCGTTTACTCCAATCACACGTACTTCCCGGTCCCTGATTTGTTCGTTGATAAATAATTCGCTAATGGCTTTACCCTCCATAAGAAAAAGTGGATAGCATAACTATCCACCTAAAAGTCCAATCCAACTAAAACCACACAGCCTCGTAAGGCCGCCCTCTTTGAATTATCCCTTTATAAACACTTACAAGCTCTGTTGCCGTAAGGTGAGAGTGGATACTCTGCTTGATTGTCTGTGCTTTACACACGAAGATATAATACCAGACACTTTTCAGAATGTCAATAGCATTTCTAAAATTTTCAAAAAAATTTGAACGGAAACTTGAACGGGACTGCGGGGCGGCTTTCCCGATTTTGCATATATGCCGCACAGGTCTTGAGCAATCTTAGCGGCCGTCAGTATAACGGCGGCATACACTCCAGAGAAATGTATGCCGCCGTCCCTCACAGTACAGACCGGGAAAAATTATGCCTCCTTGAAGGTGGCGCACAGGGTTTCCCTGCATTCACACGCGCCACAGCCCTGAATATCCACATGCTTCGCCGTACACTTATAATTCTCATTGTAGGTACACTTGGCCGCCTCGCAGTCGATACTGATATTGCTGGTGGGGTGGCAGGTGCAGTTGCTGTAAGAATTGCTGGCCCCCTTTCTGGGAAGAAAGCTCTCGCAGCAGGTCTCATTCCCGCAGCAGGCATGTTTTCCGCCCACCATGATATCTCCCTTGGAACAGAGATTTTCCTTGTTGTACGTACAGTTTTCCACACTACACTTCAAATCCGTCATCGCTTCCTCCATCCGCCCGCTCCGGCGGGCCCCTTCATCAACGCCGAGTCTGTGTTTGCAGAAAGCCAGCTTTTCGGCAATGCCCAAATCAGGATATTCCACGCCGGCGCAGGGCTTTCGGAAATCGTCGGTGCCCGCAGCCCACGGCCCCCGACCTGCCGCTGGTGCCCGGCGCGTGTCTGGCTTCCAGCAGAAACATAAATGTTCCTTTCATCAGTATGGACGGAGAAAACATTTTTTATGCAATTTTATACGCAAATTTATACGCAGGGGCGGTCCGTTTTTTCTTCCGGAACCTCTTCCTTCCGTATGGCCTTGGTGCGGATCTCCTCACAGATCTGGCTGATGAACTCCGTCAGGGGCTTTTGGCCCTCATCGCCCGCGAAGCGGCTTCTGACGGACACGAGGGCATCGGCCTCCTCCTGCTCGCCCACCACCAGCATGTAGGGCACCTTGGCCAGACGGGCCTCCCGGATCTTAAAGCCGATCTTCTCGGAGCGTCCATCCACTTCGGCCAGCACGCCGTTTTTCCTCAGTTCCCCGCGGACGGACCGGGCATAGCCTTCATATTTTTCGGAGATGGGCAGGATGCGCACCTGCTCCGGACACAGCCAGGTAGGGAACTTGCCCGCATATTTTTCCACCAGCCATGCCAGAGTGCGCTCATAGCAGCCCATGGACGTCCTGTGGATGATATAGGGGCGCACCTTGTCGCCGTTCTGGTCGATGAAATACATATCGAACTGCTCTGCCAGCAGGGCGTCCCACTGGATGGTGATCATGGTGTCCTCCTTGCCGTACACATTCCGGGCATTGATGTCGATCTTGGGGCCGTAGAAAGCGGCCTCGCCCACATCCTCCACATAGGGGATCTGCAATTCGTCCATGATGTTCCGCATATGCTGCTGGGTCTCCTCCCACACCTGAGGTTCCCCGATATACTTTTCCCGGTTGTCCGGGTCCCACTTGGAAAGATGGTAGGTCACATCCTCCTCCACACCCAGGGTCTGCAGGCAGTGCTTTGCCAGAGCCAGGCATCCCTTGAACTCCTGCACCATCTGGTCGGGCCTTACGATCAGATGGCCCTCGGAAATGGTAAACTGGCGTACCCTGGTGAGACCATGCATCTCGCCGGAGTCCTCGTTGCGGAACAGCGTGGAAGTCTCGCCGTAGCGCAGGGGCAGGTCGCGATAGGAATGCTGGGCCGCTTTATACACATAATACTGGAAGGGGCAGGTCATGGGGCGCAGGGCAAAAACCTCCCTGTCCTTCCCCTCATCCCCCATGACGAACATGCCGTCCTTGTAATGATCCCAGTGGCCAGAGATCTTGTACAGGTCGGATTTTGCCATCAGCGGCGTCTTGGTGCGGATATAGCCCCACTCATTGTCCTCCAGGTCCTCGATCCAGCGCTGCAGGGTCTGTATGATCTTGGCCCCTCTGGGCATCAGCAGGGGCAGGCCCTGACCGATCACGTCTACCGTGGTGAACAACTCCATCTCCCGGCCCAGTTTATTGTGATCCCGGCGTCTGGCATCTTCCATGCGCTCCAGATGGGCCGCCAGTTCCTCCTTATTGCCATAAGCCGTACCGTATATCCGCTGCAGCCGGGCCCTGTTGGAATCGCCTCTCCAGTAAGCCATGGAGGAAGACGTCAATTTGAAAGCCTTCACTCCCCTGGTGTTCATCAGATGAGGGCCTGCGCACAGGTCAACGAACTCTCCCTGCCTGTAGAAGGAGATCTCCGCGTCCTGGGGCAGATCCCGAATCAGTTCCACCTTATAGGGTTCTCCCTTCTCCTCCATGAAGCGGATGGCCTCTTCCCTGGGAAGCAGGAACTTCTCCAGCCGGGCACCCTCCTTCACGATTTTTTTCATCTCCGCCTCCAGCTTATCCAGGTCCTCCCTGGAAAAGGCTTCGTGGTCAAAATCATAATAGAAGCCCTCCTCGATGCTGGGGCCGATGGCCAGCTTCGCCTCCGGGAACACCCGCTTCACCGCCTCGGCCAACACATGGGAAGCGGTGTGGCGCAGCGCTGCCAGGCCCTCGGGGTCTCTGGCAGTGCAGATTTCCAGCCGGCAGTCCCGCCCCACCACGGCGCGCAGATCCACCACCTCGCCGTCCACCCTGGCGCAGCAGGCCGCCCTGGCCAGCCCTTCGCTGATGTCCAGCGCTATGTCGTACACACTCTTGCTCTCCCCGTACTCCTTCACGGAGCCGTCTTTTAATGTAATCTTCATAACTCTCCTCCTAATTTGAAGCTTCTCAAGCCTCTGTTCCGCATGTTCCCTCCAAGTACACAGGGCAGGTGATCCGGATCAGGCCGCTTCGGGGCGTCCCGGCCGCTTAAAAATCATGTGCCCTTCTGTTTTGCATATTCCGGGAATACACAAAAATCCCCTGCAATATTCCTATTGCAAGGGACGTAAAATACGCGGTTCCACCCTTGTTGCCAAGCCCCAACCGACAGGCCCCGGCCACCTTCATTCCCTGTAACGCAGAGCTGCGGGCTTAATTAGAGCCACTCCGGGGCGGTCTTCTCCTGGCTTCCTCCGGGCACGCTCACATCATACGGCATCCGCCGCAGCCGCCCTCTCTGTGGATTCCCACAGGGTACTCTTCCCTTCAACGCTTTATCTATGGCTTACAATAGCACTTTTTATTCAAAATGTAAAGAGAAATTTTTGGGAAAATGAGCATCCTCCGCAGCCCGTACCAGTATCCTGCTAAACGGCAGCAGCAGCAATGTGGATGCCAGATTGAAGAACAAATGCATATTGGCAATCTGCAGGGCCGGATACCCCGGTGTCCAGGAGCCGACCCACGCAGTCAACGGGACGATCCGGCCCGCAGCCAGGAAAATCCCTGTGCCCAGCAGATTGATCAGCAGATGCAGCCTGGCACAGCTGCGGGCGGAGGGGCTTAACCCCGCACTGGCCCACAGGGCTGTGAGGCAGGTACCGATATTCTGCCCATATACAATATAGGCACCCTGCTCCAGACCCACCAGGCCCTCCGCCGCCATGGACTGCAGAATCGCCACCGAGGCGGAGGAGGACTGAATCAGGGCAGTGAACACCGTGCCGCCCAGCACGCCGGCCACGGGATTCTTAAGGCCGGTCAGCAGCCGGGCCAGCACCGGGGAGGAACGATAGGGCACCATGGCCTCCTGCATCAGTTCCATGCCCAACAGCAGCATGCCCATCCCCAGGGACAGCGCTCCCGCCAATTTGATCCGGTCCGGCAGGACGTTTCTTTTATAGGTCTGTTTCCCCCGGGTCCTGTCCGGAAATACTCTCATTGTCCACGCCGCCGGCATCAGCAGGACACCTCCGGCCAGAAAAAAGGGTGCCAGTGAGCGTATGGGCAGCGCCGCCATCACCCCTGTGCCCGCCGTTCCCACATTGGCCCCCAGAATC
>CAMWSA010000356.1 GCA_947176785.1 uncultured Lachnospiraceae bacterium | reverse complement strand
CGTATTCTTCCGAAGCCACCAAGAAATCCCGGCAGAAAATGTATGAGGAAGCCGCCACTGGAAACCCCGAAGCGGTGGAACGCTATGAGAATTATCTTGCCGCAAGGAGGGAAGCATACCACAGGAAAAAGCAGGAAGCGGAACGAACCGCATAAGGACTGAAAAGCAAGGGCGCATTGTGGAAATGTGCATAACAGGCTATGGAATCATGGATAACTCTGTTCACAGCACATGGAAAAGCAAAGAGCAGCTTTCCCACGTCCTGCAAACAGAGTTACCCACAATTCCATAAGATAGCCAGTTATACACATTACCACCAATGCCGACTACGGCGGAATCACACTCCACTCTTCATATTTCTTTTTTTGTATTATTTGTTTCAATTTGTCGGATATAGTGCTAAATTATTATTTTAGGCAGATTTTTGTTGCTGCTTATGGGAGAAAATAACCAATAGCAACTTAAAGTTGCGGAATTGTCAGAGCTGAATGATAGACATTTTGAGCCATTATGCTACTATTGGCGAGAACAAGGAGGAAAACATATGACATTCGGAGAAAAGCTGTATAAGTTAAGAAAGTCACAAGGACTTTCACAGGAAGCACTAGCAGAAAAATTAAACACAAGCAGACAGGCAGTAAGCAAATGGGAAAATAACAATGGTTATCCCGAAACAGAAAAGATAATCTTAATCAGCAAAATATTTCAAGTGAAATTAGATGACCTGTTGATTGATGACAAGACGATTGGTTCAGATAATGAAGAAAAATTACAGGAAGAAACAAAAGGGTTTTATGTAAGCAGAGAAACGGCAAATGGCTTCCTGTTCTATTACAAAAGAAAATTTTTGCTGTTGGCTACGGCGTGTGGAATTGCGCTAGGCTGTAATTCAGTATCCTATACTTCTACTGAACATTACTTTTTTGCTTCCAGCGTTGCGCCAATACTTACAACTATATCTATCATGCTGTTACTTGCTGTTGTGATATACATTGCGTTGAAACAAAATCCTTATAGGGTTCTTCGGAAAAAGGAACTTGTATTTGCGGAGGAAGTGCGAAAGGAAATACAAGAAGAATTTCTTAAAATGAAGAAAATGTTGGTTGGAGGTATTGCGCTTGGTCTTTTGATATTTGTAGCCGTTGGCAGTGGTTGGGGGCTTCTTGTATTTGAGAGTATGAAGTATATAGATATTTTGTTTTGTATTACTTTTTCCATGATTTTAAGCGGTATTGGCAGCTTTATCACATTTTTTTGCATAGGAATTTACTGGTCTTATTCAATATTGCTCCGAAATCAGAATGAAAAAAATATCTGATTTATTAGAATCTAATATTTAAGCGGAAGAAAGGAATGGTGGGATATTATGGCGAGAAACCATTTTATAGAGGTTAAAAACCTTGTAAAGAATTATGGCACGGGAAATATAAAAGTTACCGCTGTTGACAATGTAAGTTTCTATGTAGATAAGGGGGCTTTTATTGGAATCATGGGTGCTTCCGGTTCGGGAAAAACGACCATATTAAATATTCTGTCTACCATAGACAAAATGTCTGGCGGGCAGGTTCTTTATGATATGGCTGATATTTCCCAAATGACAGAAGAGGAATTATCAGATTTCCGGCAGGAAAACCTTGGATTTGTTTTTCAAGACTATAACCTGTTAGATACATTGAGTATTGAAGAAAATATCATGCTCCCTATGGCTCTTTGTGGCAGGAAGAAAGAAGAAATTGAAAGCAGAGTAAAGAGTATATCAGAAACTTTACATATCTGCGACATTTTAAGCAAATTTCCATATGAAGTGTCTGGCGGTCAAAAACAGCGGGCGGCTTGTGCAAGGGCACTTGTCAATAATCCTAAACTAATTCTTGCTGATGAACCAACGGGGGCACTGGATTCAAACTCATCTGCTATGCTTCTTCATACTTTACAGATTATGAACAGGGAATTAGGAGCAACGATTTTAATGGTAACGCATGATGTATTTTCAGCCTGTTATTGTGAAAAAATTTTGTTTTTAAGTGACGGTAAGATATGCTCTGAATTGGAGCGGGGAAATATGGGTAAAAAAGAGTATTTAAACCGTATACTTGATATGCAGTCCAAAATCGGGGGTGATGATATTTATGCTGAATAAACTTGCATTACGAAATGCCCGCAGGCTATGGAAAGATTATCTGAATTACTTTCTAACCTTGTGTATGATAACAGCCCTCACTTTTTCCTTTCATTCTTTGATGTTTTCAAAGGATATTTACGAAATGATTCATTTTGGAAACAATGGGGAGCTTTCTACGGCAGGAACAATGTTAGTTACATTTATGGCAGTTTCCACGGTGGCAATCCTTATTATTGTTGCATGGTTGATAAACTATATGACACGTTTTATTTTAGAAAAAAGAAGCCGGGAATTTGCGATTTACTTATTATCGGGAATGAAGAAAAAGCAGATTGCAGCCCTTTACATGAAAGAAAATTTCTATCTTGGAATATCCGCTCTTTTTGCCGGATTGCTTTTGGGGAGCGGGTTACAACAGATATTATTTTATGTTTTTTATAAAAGTATCGGGAAAAATTACAGGGTAAATATAGAAATATCAGCAGGAAGCATTTTATTGACAATTATCCTGTATGGGGCGTGTTTTATGATTGCCCTTTTTCGGAATAAGAAGAAATTCTCCAATATGGAAATCATCAGTCTTATTAACATGGACAGGCAGAATGAAACAGTAAACGAGAAAAGAAACGCTATATGGAAATGGTTATTCTATCTTTCCATAGGAAATGTATTGTTTTTGTATTTTCTCATTTTTACCGGCAGGATAACAAAGTGGGTGGCAGTATTTGAAATGATTGGGCTTGCTTTTACATTTTACTTTTTCTATTTAGGGCTTTCGGCTTTTTTGATGAAATATATAAAAAGCAAAGGGAACTTGATTTATAAAAAAGACTGTTTATTTTTAATGCGTCAGTTTTCCTCTAAAATGCGAAATACGTGTTTTGTATTGGGAACACTAAGCCTGTTATTTATGTTTGCTTTAGTAGGAAGTTCACTTGCATTTATGCTAAGTGATTATCAAAACAAGCAATTAAATGTGGAATATCCCTTTGATATTATTTTAATCAGTGACAACACAGAAAACGATTTTGCCAAAGAAGAAACACTGATAAATGAAAATACAGTTCCACAGGCGATACTGAAATATTGTGTCTATCAAAACGGAACAAGTGAAATGGTTGATTATCTGTATCAGAATTTAAGGTTATTTTCCGATAAGGACAGCAATCCGGCTATGGCAGAGGGAAGAAAAGCAGCTGCTTATTACGATTATGATGTATATATGGGAATCACCGATTATAACAGTTTACGAAAAATGCTTGGGCTAACACCAGTTGCCTTGCAGGATAACCAATATTTAATCCATATGCCGAACCGTGTATATCAAGAGATTAAAGACAGGAACGAAAAGCCCCAGAACAGTTTACATATAGGGCTGGATTTTGCAGGATTTCAGACTGAGGGTTTTGCACAGAACGGGCATAATGGAACGGATTTTTTACTGGTTGTGCCGGATAAAAAACTTGCGGGAATGAAAAAATATTTTTCACTTATGGCAGTTATGGCAAGCGGAAATGTGCCGGAAAATTTATCAGAAAGTCTGTATGAATCAGCCGGAAAAATAAGAGGGTATGATGAATTGGCTGATTATATAAAAATCGGAAGTGAAGAACTTTTTTTAATGCCCGCCACAATACAGGTTAAGAGCCGGGAAGTCTTGGAACTAAAGTTTTTAATGAGTACCTTGTCATTTCCGCTATTTTACATAGGACTTGTATTTTTATGCGTAGCGTTTACTGTCCTTTCCGTCCAGCAGTTAAGCGATTCCAATAAATACAAATTCCGCTATCAGATTTTAAATAAACTGGGAATGGGAAAGAAAAAAATTAGAAACGTAGTGGCAAAACAACTGTTTTTATACTACTTATGCCCGGTTATCCTTTCGGTTATTATCAGTGCGGTATTTATATTGTATGTAGGACGGCAATTTGTGATATACACAGGAATCCGCACAGAATGGATATTATATTTTGGTATTTCATTCGTTAGTTTTCTTGGGATATATGTTTTGTATTTTGCAGTAACGTATTTCCAATTTAATAAAAACATCGAGCCATAATCTAAGGGCATTGAAAACAAAAGAAATATATTTTTAATGGTGCTTAGAGGGGCAATGGTATTTCAAAATACAATCGCCCCTTTTCAGCATAAATGCAACCGTAAACTATACACCGCCCCATGTGGGAGAAAGGGGGAAATTTCTATGGATTGCACAGAAGCATAC
>CAMWSA010000355.1 GCA_947176785.1 uncultured Lachnospiraceae bacterium | reverse complement strand
TCAGGATACAGGGATTGGGCAATATATACAAAATAAGGGCGACTTGCCACTGCATCGGAGCCCGTTTTTGTATATGTTGACCGATCCCGTCACTTGCGGTAAGAGTTTCGCAATCGCCTAATGGAATAATTGAGAGAAAGGAAAACAGCAATGGCAAATGAGAAAAAGATTGATTGTGTGATTTTAGGCTTGTTAAGCCATGAAGAATTAACGGGGTATGAAATAAAGAAACGAATGGATACTACTCTCAAATACTTTTGGAGCGCAAGCTATGGCAGCATATATCCCGCCTTAAATGATTTGGTTAATCGCGGTCTGGCTACGAAAAGAGAAGATACAGAAAGCAGGAGGAGTAGGCTGATCTATACCATTACAGAAAGCGGACGCGATTATTTGAGAAAGTGGCTCACATTGCCTATCGAAAAAGACGAGCTTCGTTATGAAACCTTATTAAAATTATTTTTTGGAAATGAGCAGGGTGAAGAACAGGCAATCCTTCATATTGATGCATTTGAGAAAAAGATTGAAGAAGAATTACCATTTCTTTTGCATGCAGAAACGATCTTACATAAATGCATGAATGAGGACTGCGCCCACAAATATTATTTGCTCACGGTAGAGTTTGGGATAAAGACTTATCAGACCTATTTGGAATGGTGTAAGGAAGCAAAAAAACTTTTGGCGGGAGGATAAACGGATGTTTGGAAATTTCGGATTTTCATATACAGGACTAATATTTTTACTGATGCTGTTCATTCCTAATATAATATGGGCAAGAGGAAAGCCACAGGGATATACGTCTGAAAAAGAAAATAAAATTTTGCTAGTCTTTGAAAGACTGGGGGAAGCGTTGACCTGCTGCTGCGCCCTGGTATTTTCCGATTTTAATATACGGGAATGGACGCCATGGTCTTTATGGCTGATTGCAGCTTCCTTTCTAATGATAATATATGAAGCATGGTGGGTACGTTATTTTCGGAGCGAACGCAAATTATCGGACTTTTACAGAGATTTTTATGGCATCCCTCTTGCCGGGGCAACTTTGCCGGTTATTGCTTTTTTTATGTTGGGAATGTATGGAAGGGTTGTATGGATGTTAATGGCAACACTCATTTTGGGGATCGGGCACATAGGCATACACATACAACACAGAAAATGCATTGATAATGCGAAATAGAAATTGTTTTTTGACTGTTATCAGTCTTTGTATGAATAGATCTGCTCCCCGGGCCATTTCTTTTTCTTCCGAATTTTGCATGTCTGAATTGAATTTATTGCTGAAGGACGATATAATGTAATAAAAAACAGGAGACGGAGGACATATGGAATTGCAGCAGGTAAAAACAGGCCGATCAGGCGGTTACAGTATGCAAAATAAAGGGCAATCAAAACGGTAAAATATAAGCAGACAATGAATGGTTATGCGGGGGATTGCTGTTTCGGAGGACTTGGAAAACAGACTGCCGGAATATATGGCCGCAGACCTGAGGGATAAGCAGAAGCGTATGGGTAAAAAGGAGGGCAGATTTTTTATACCCTACGAACGGTAAGGAACACCACATAAGTTTACTTGTAGGAGAACAACATTATGCAGATTTTCATATCACATTCCTCCAGGGATGCCGCCATTGCCGGACAGATTTGTGAGCGGCTGGAGAAAAACGGCGCGAAATGCTTTATTGCGCCGAGGGATATCCGCCCGGGAAAAGAATATGCGGAGGAGATTATCAACGGCCTGGACAATTCGGCGGCAATGATCCTGCTGATGTCACAGAATGCAAACGGTTCGCCCCATGTATTGCGGGAGGTGGAACATGCGGTCAGCAGCGGTACGCCGATTTTGGTTTACAAGATCGAGGAAGTGGCGCTTTCCAGATCCATGGAGTATTTTTTGATGACACACCAGTGGGTCAGCGCAAAACCGCAGGAAGACTATGCCGATATTGTGGCGTTTGCGCAGGATTTGGAAGAGCAGGGGAGCGCAAAACAGCGTCTGCCCGGACAAGGCCCGGAGATTTTCGCAACGCCCAAGCAGCCGGAAAATGCTTTGCGGGATAGCTCCTGTTCAGGCAGTTCCGGAACTTTAAACAAAGGCGAGGCAGGTGCGGAGGATACGGCGGGCGGGTCTGTCGATAAAAACCCCGGAGGCGGCACCCGGCGGAAAGGGGCGATTTTCGCAGCCGTGGCCGCCGTGCTTGCGATTGCGGTGATTGTATGTTTTGCCATAGGAAAGCCCAGGGCGGCGGGAAACGGGCCGGAGCCGGTTTCCGTTCAGATAGGAGAGACGGTGCTGTTTGGGAGCTATTTAGGCGAGGATATCGAATGGCGCGTGCTGCGGATTTCCGAGGACGGTACCCAGGCAGTCCTGGTCGCCGCCCACATTCTGACAATGAAAGCCTATGACGCGGCGGAGAGTGGGCGCTATAATTATGCCGGGGATAAGAATTACTGGGCGGTGGAGTCCGAGGCGGATACAGACATGGCGCTTCAGGCGCAGGTGCGCGGCAACAGCGACTGGAGCGTCTCCAATCTGAGAACATGGCTGAACACAGCTGCCGAGGTCGTCGCCTATGCCGGTCAGCCGCCGGTGGCGACGGCGATGGCGGAAAAGAAAAACGGCTATCAGACAGAGCCAGGATTTCTCCATGGATTTACGCGGGAGGAATGCGAGGCGATTGTGGAGACGGAACATGCGACGAGGGGGAATGCGCTATCGGGGACGGACAGTGTGACAACCCGCGACAGGGTATGGCTGCTGTCTCTGGAGGAACTTGCATGGTTTGACGAGGCAGGCATGAGTAAATTCACGTCGCCCACGGAGGAGGCGGTTAAGCAGGATCAGAGCCATTGGTATAGTTTGGATTATGATACCTATGGAGTAGAGAATTACAGCTGGTGGCTCCGCGAACCGGTGCAGGAAACGGCAAGCCTGTGCTACATTGTGAATAACGGCTATGTGGAAGAAATCACCAGACAGGAAAACGTGGGTTTGGAAGGCTTTGGCGTGCGTCCGGCGCTGGCCGTGGATTTGCGTCTGGCCACCTTCCGCAGTGCGGAGAGCGGGGAATAATCAATAGGACAACACCTGACAACCACCAGATCACGGCGGTGGATATGCATCTGGAGGACTTAGATGCCGCAACACTGATTTGTTATCCGATGATCCAGGGAGAGCAGATCCGGATGCAGAACGGAAGGTAGTTTGCAAAGCAAAACCGGCGGTTTATAAATTCGACTCCTTATCCTTTGACTTGGGGGAAATTATCCCTTATGCTTATTCCATAAGGTGCGGCGCATCCGGATTCCGATTGGTGCAACCGAAGCATTGTTTAAACTAAGTTCCATGCCGCAGCTTCGCTGCAGCCCAAATCCGGATGGTGAAAATCCTTTTTCACCCTAACGACCGAAAAATTTTCCAATTCCTGCACGCCCCATGCTGCATAACCGGGCAGCATGTGACGTGCAGGAAGGAAAATCTAATCGGTCGTTAGTATAGAAAGTCTGCGGCGGCAGGAGGAAGGAAGTCAACAAATATGGAATATAACAGAATTAATGTAGGAAAGCGGATATGCTCGCTGAGGGCGGCGAGGGACATGACCCAGGATCAACTGGCATCGGTGCTGTGCGTGAGTCCGGCGGCAGTGTCCAAGTGGGAGAGAAATCTGGCGGTCCCCAATGTGGAGATGCTGTGGATGCTGGCGGATTACTTTGACTGCACCATAGATGAACTGGTGGGCCGCAGGCAGGAACAGCTGGAGCGGGTGGGGGTCTATGACGAGGAAAAGCTTCGTCTGGTGTCCATAGCGGGCGACCTGCTGCGGTGCGGCGAGATCAGCAGGCAGAAGGGGCTTCTTGCCCTGGAACAGGAGATTGCCGGTTTTCAGGGAGGCAGCGAGTTCCTTCCCTTTGCCGTCCGTTATTTTTTGCAGGCGTTCATGAAGCAGATGGAGGTGGGCAGGATCGCGGCCCTGCTGAACAACTATGCGCAGACATTGCCGAAGGACCAGAACGAGGGCCCCATGGTGGTGGCCGCTTTGGAGGCTATTGTCTCAGGGGAATCCCCGGATCTGATCAGGGAGACCGTGGCCTCCTACATAGGCATGGATTATTGGGAGAAAATAATTGGTGCCAGGTCCCGGCAGGTCATGAGGGAGGAGATCCTGAAGCGCTTTCAGGACAAGAAGCAGTATTCTGCGGCCACGGAGCTTCTGGAAACTTTTGGGGAATTGGGAGATTTTGAGATCCAGACCATCCTGCGCAATCTGGACAACGATGTATTTACAGCGGCCATGTGCGGGGCTTCCGGGGCAGTGGCGGTCCGATTTCTGGCAAATATGGCGGATCGGGTGCTGGCCTTTATCAGCGAAGAT
>CAMWSA010000354.1 GCA_947176785.1 uncultured Lachnospiraceae bacterium | reverse complement strand
GCTAATTTGTGAAACAAATTTGCTTCCAAGCCCGTTTTTGTATATATTGACCAGTACCGTCACTTGCTTCAAAGAGTTTTGCAATTATCTAAAAAGAAGCAGAATCTTCATATCTGAACATTCTGCTTCCCCAAACATATAGTCGGCGACATTGGGAATTTCGCTTTCGGCCTTACAAAAGCCGGAACCATTTCCGCATGGCGCAGTTATCCTAACGACCGCTAAAATTTTCCAATTCCCGCACGGCACATACTGCCTAATCGGGCAATCTGTGCCGTGCGGGAAGGAGAGTCTAACCGGCCGTGCGTATATACCCGTGAAAGATTTGTTTTCCTTCGTGCGTATACATTTTCTCTCACTGCGCATCGCCCACGTCATCTATATCCCCGGAGCCGATATCCAGCGTGTTCACAGTGCGTCTCTTCATCCTGGCCTTCTCGGACATCTCCAGAATGAAATCCTTCACCGCCCTGGCATTCTTAATATGAACCAGTTCCAACCTGGGGTCTGTGGTATCCCCGGTGAAGCAGGTCACGGTTCCCAGGCCAAACAGCTTCTCGGCCAGGGTAGCCGTCAGCTGTACGTCCTGCACCTTGTACATATAGCAGTCGTTCTCCACAGTCTTCAGCAGTCCCTCGTCGGTGGTGATCATATCCTCCCTGATGGTATACTTGGTAAAAGTAAAGGGCAAGCCTAAAAACAACCAGCGTTTTCTCTCCACAAATTCCATATGCCTCGTCCTCCCTGCATTATACGCACAAACGCTCAGATTTACCTTCCCGCACGGCACATGTTGTCCGATTATGCAGCATGTGCCGTATGGGAATTGGAAACTCTCAGCGGTCGTCAGTATATGTTTCGAATCCGTTTTTTAATCTATCTACAATATACTCGAAAAGTCGCGGAAATGCAATCCTCTTTCTCAAATAGTGTATGCCTGCGCTGTTGAATGTTGAATTTGTTCTCACAAGATTTGCTCACAGACCAGGAGCAGAAAGCGTAACTTGCAGCCGAAAAGTCAAGGAAAGTCCCGCAATCCGCCCCCAGAGCGGGTTTGGGGACTTTTTTGGTCAAAAGACTGTCAAACTATCCATTTTATATTTTAATCCGGGTCCACTTTCCCTGTTTGAACCGGATCGAAGCAAACAGAAATCTGGACAACTGGTCCGCCACCACTCCCATCCAGATCCCGGCGATGCCCCATTGCAGCACATAGCCGAAGAAATAGGAACCTGCCGTCCGAATCACGGTGACGCTTATGGTGGAAGCAATGGCGGTATACAGCGTGTCCCCCGCGCCCCGCAGACACCCCATATAGATTACCTGGGCAATCTGCAGCAGCACCACAAAGATAATGATCCGCATGATCCGCACGCCGATGGCGATGATCTCTGTCTCCTCAAAGAACAGGCCGTAAAGCCATCCGCCGCCGAAAAAGTAGGTCACCGCCAGCACCACGGAGATACAGCCCCCCAGCATACGGCAGATCGCGCCGTACTCCTTCGCCCTCCGAGGGTCCCCGGCCCCCAGACTGTACCCGATCAGAGCCACCGCGGTGGCCTGCAGGCCATCCCCGAAGGAAAAGGACAGACTCATCACATTCATCCCCACCTGATGGGCCGCCATGGCCGAAGTACCCTGGCTGGCCGCCATCAGGGATGTCATCATAAAGCCGATCCGCATCAGCAGCTGCTCCGCAAACACGCTGTAGCCCACATGGACAATCTGTTTCATGGCCTCCAGCCCCGGCCGGATTTTCTGCTTCAAAATATAAGACAGGCTGACAAAATTTTCCTCCCTGCGCACGGATCTAAGACTCATGAAGCCGGCCACCACCGTGCCGGCAACCGTAGCCAGTGCAGCCCCCCGGATACCCAGGGCAGGAAAGCCCATATGCCCCTGTATCAGCAGATAATTCAGAATGATGTTGATGGTGTTGGAAACCAGGTTGGTGCGCATGGTGATCTTTGTATTGCCCGCCCCTCTCTGGGCTGCGTTGACGCCCATCTGCACACAGTTGAAAATCATGCCGCCCATAATGATCCTGAAATACTGCACCGCCGCCGCATGGGTGTCCGCCTCGGAGCCGCACAGACGGATGATTGGGTCTGCCAGAGCCACGGCCAGAATACTGATCAGCACTGCCGCTGCCAGGATAAAGAGCAGGAATGTGGCCAGAATCCGATTGGCCCCCTCCTTGTTGTCCTCTCCCTTGCGCCGGGCCACCAGTGCGGAGATGGATACATTGGCGGCGAAAAACAGGGCCATACCCACCATCTTGGGCTGGGTAGTCAACCCCACCGCCGCCACTGCCGCAGAGCCCAGCGAACTGACCATCAGGGAGTCCACCAGCCCCGCAAAGGCGGTAAAAAAGGACTCCAACACCGCAGGCCAGGCCATACCCACCGCTTTGCCCACATCTTCTCTTTGATAACGCAGTATTTTCATCTGTCCGTTCCCTTCTGATCTCTCTGATTGTATAGTAAACGACATAGAAATATCTAATGTTGTTGACTATAAAACGACCTGACAGGCAACGGGCCGGTCAGGTCGTCATGTCTCTTATTCATTTTACAACGCTTTTCGGATTATGCCAAGCCCCAAAGGATACGGGCCTGTATGCACCGATATGGTGGCCCCGATCTGCAAAAGCAGGATATCCTCCTCCTTCAGCCTGCCTCCCAGGGCATGTGCCACCAGGCGGCGGTACTCCACCGCCTCCTCATAGTCATAGCCGTAGCCCACCGCTATGCTGTAACGGCTCACATCCTCACCTGTCTCTTTCAAATAAGACAGCAGCAGCGAAATGGTCTTATCCAGGTTTTTACGCCTGCTGCGCCCGATGCCGCTGGGAAAAATCTCTCCCTGTTTCAAGGTGATAACCGGCTTAATACCCAAAAGGCTCCCCGCCACGCTGCTCACCTTGCCGATACGCCCGCCGTGCGCCAGGTACTCCATATCTCCCACGGTGAAAAAGATTCTCCCCGTGCCCTTGATCTCCTCGATCTTCCGAATGGTCTCCTCATAGGTCATGCCACTCTCCTGGCACTTCACCACCTCCAACACCAGAATTCCCTGCAATACCGTATCCACGGTGGAGTCAATGACCTCAATCCTTGCGTTCGGCCTCTCCTCCCGGATCATCTGCATGGCATTCATGGCCGACTGTAGAGAACCGCTGAATTTGGTGGTGATGCAGATACAGATCACCGGTATATCCTGCTCCACCCAGGGCATAAACGCATCCACATAATCCTGCGTGGAAGGCATGGAGGACTTGGGATATACTCCCTTGCGGTCCACCATCTGCTGGTAGAAATCCCTGATGCCCATCTCCTCAATCTCCTTAAAGTAATGGGTATCGTCAAAAGACACATAGAATGGCACTACCGAATATCCTTTCTGCTCCGCCCACTCCGGAGGCAGATCACAGGAACCGTCTGTTATAATATGAAATAATTTACTCATAGAAAAAATATCCTTCCTCAAAACTCTACATACTTTCCGGCCCAAATTTTGCCATATATCCGCCGTCCATAAGTAGTCTAACATGAATACTTATTTTTTGCAATAGGTATGTAATATTTTGTGGTATTGATGTTTTTTCATGTAGTTTTCAAAACTATTTTGCAAATTGTTCCTTAAACCATCTGCCCGTATCGGACAATTCCCTGTCGCTCCAATCACTGAGTTTGCTACAGTCGCTGCTGATCAATGCCGCGGTCTCGTTCTTGTTGCTGACGGCCCAGGCCACATAACTCACGTCATACCGGTCCATCAGTTCCACCCAGGCCCGTGCGGATTTCTCGTCAATTCCGCCGTTGCCGGAGGCGTCACAGATACTGCACTCACTGACAAACACCGGCACCCCATCCTCAAGCGCCCGCTCCAGGTTCCCCCGCAGGTCCTCCTTGTGAGTGGCCGCATAGAAATGCAGGGTATACATGATATTGTCATAGTCCTGGATGGGATCGGCGGCGGCATCCCCGATCAGCTGGCTCCACTGGGGCGTCCCCACCAGGATAATGCCATAGGGGTCATTGGCCCGGATCACCGGGATCACCTCCTGGGCATATTCCTTTACCTCCTTCCAGGACACGCCGCCGTTGGGTTCATTGCAGATTTCGTAGATCACATTGCCATAATCCGCGTATTTTTCAGATATCTCGTCAAAGAAGGCAATGGCGTCCTCCTTGTGGATATTCGGGTCTCCCTCTCCCAGCACATGCCAGTCGATGATCACGTACATGCCCAGCCTGGAGGCGTATTCCACCCCCTTGTCAATCAGTTCCTTCAGCTTTTCCTGATCCCCTCCATTACTATATCATAGACTCTCGGAATCTCTAAGCCTTATTTTATGCGGCTTTTGGGATTCCTTT
>CAMWSA010000353.1 GCA_947176785.1 uncultured Lachnospiraceae bacterium | reverse complement strand
GAGTCGGATATTCCAATTGCCAAACATTACTGACTGGTGTATAGTAGACACAGGATTTTTATACTTTAATTATAGAAGAAAAGGAATCAATCATGTGGATCGCAAACAATTGGAAAGACTATGAAGTACTGGACACCTCCGCCGGAGAGAAGCTGGAGCGCTGGGGAAATTATATTCTGGTACGCCCGGACCCCCAGGTGATCTGGAGTACGCCTCACGACCATAAAGGCTGGCGAAGAAAGAACGGCCATTACCACCGCAGCGCCAAGGGCGGCGGTGAGTGGGAGTTTTTCGACCTGCCGGGTGAGTGGAGTGTCACCTATCCCCTGCCCTGCCTGCAAAACGGCGGCAGTACGGCCACTGCGCAAGAGCATCTGACCTTTCATCTAAAGCCCTTCAGCTTCAAGCACACCGGCCTGTTTCCGGAGCAGGCCGCAAACTGGGACTGGTTCTCACAGCTGATCCGGAACGCGCGGGGTGCCGGCGCAAATCCCCCCGGCGGAGGGAAACCCATAAAGGTATTGAATCTCTTTGCCTACACGGGTGGCGCCACCCTGGCGGCAGCGGCCGCCGGAGCCCAGGTGACCCATGTGGACGCCTCTAAGGGGATGGTGGGCTGGGCCAGGGAAAACGCAGTCTCTTCCGGCCTGGGGGATGCCCCCATCCGCTGGCTGGTGGACGACTGCGTCAAGTTCGTGGAGCGGGAGCTTCGCCGGGGCAATAAATATGACGGCATCATCATGGACCCGCCCTCCTATGGCAGAGGCCCCAGGGGAGAAATCTGGAAGATAGAAGAGAGCATCTGGCCCTTTTTGCAGCTGACCTGCCAACTCCTTTCCGAAGACGCCCTCTTTTTCCTGATCAATTCCTACACCACCGGCCTGCAGCCCGCAGTACTCACTTATATGACGCACAAAACACTGGCCGCTTCCTTGGGCGGCAGGGTGGAGGCTGATGAAATCGGTCTTCCTGTCGCCGATACCGGTCTGGTACTGCCCTGCGGCGCTTCCTGCCGGTGGACCGGAAACGGATGTTTCCATCATTAATATAGTCAACGACATTAGAAATACCGCTTCCGGTCCCGCAACCATATATGGCTTTTGCAGGGCCGAAAGCAAAACCTTGTTATATTGTTTACTATCATATCCAGAGAAAAATCCTCAGCACAACACCCTGCGCTGAGGATTTTTATTCATAAAAATAATTTGTAATCCCTTCCTGAAGGGCATATGTTGTCCGATTACGCAATATATACCGGCGGGAACCTCAAAATTTTATACTCACGAATGCTCCTATTTTCCTTCTGCACGGCACATGCTGCCCAATTTTGCAGCATGTGCCGACGAGAACTTCAAAATATCAGCGTTCAATCGCATAACGTCCGTCAGGATAAGTATTGCTCAATAGAATGCCGTGAGCATGCCTGCCCATATCCCGATAAAAACCAGTATCAGATAGAACGCCAGAATACATCCCGCAAAAATCAGATTGGCTTTGAAGTAATTGGACTTGCTTTTCTTCTCGCTGCTGCTGAAGGCCCACACAAACACCAGAATCAGGTTTACGCAGGGAATCAGCATCAACAGGTCCACAATCAGCCACTCTTTCACCGACATGGGCTCCTCCATGTCTCCATACTGATAGGACTGGTAGTTTTGATACGGAGACTGCTGGTAGCTGTTCTGTCCGTACGGGTTCTGCTGATATGGATTCTGCTGATACGTACTCTGCTGGTAAGGATTCTGCTGATATGGATTCTGCTGATAGTAGGGGTTCTGCCCGCTGTCCTGGGTTCCCTGTCCCTGGCTGTACGCCCCCTGGGCAGCCTGCGTCTGCTGCGCACCGCTCTGATCATAAGGGTTCTGCCCCTGGGTGCCGCTCTGATCATAAGGGTTCTGCCCCTGGGTGCCGCTCTGGTCATAGGGGTTCTGCCCCTGGGTGCCGCTCTGGTCATAGGGGTTCTGCCCCTGGGTGCCAGTACTCTGGGTATAAGGGTTTGTGCCGCTGTTCTGGCTGTAGGGACTGGTTCCATTGTTCTGGTCGTAAGGACTTGTACCACTGTTTTGTCCGTAAGGGTTCTGATTATTATAATCCATATTAACTCCCATCTGCCCGCCCTGGCGGGCATTCAAATCGGTTTTCTCCATCTTATCATACTTGCGTCCGTTCGTCCACCGTTGATTTCACATCCACACCGGCAACCGGCCATGTGAAAAAGGACAGGCATCTAAACCCCTTCCGGATTTTTGTCCCTGATGATCAGCGGGATCTGGGACATCATATTGTCAATATCCTCAAACATGGCGCTCTTGGTGGTACCCAGACGGCTTGCGCACTGAATATGCTTTACCACTTCCTGATACTGATTCTTTATATCGTCAAAGAAATTGTAGATGGTCTGCAGTTCCCCTTTGGACTCCTTGATCACATCGGAGATAGCTGTCTGGACGGAAGCTGCCCCTTCCGCCGTCTCCGTAATTCTATGGAACGACTCGTATGTACCGTTGACTGTTTCGAAGTTTTGGCTGAGCGCCTGCTGGGATGCCGAGATACTGCCGCTCAGTTGGTTTGTGCCGCACTCCACATCATGGACTCCAGCATCCACCTCTCCGGCCAGTCCCTTGATCTCATCCGCCAATTCCCTTACCCTCTCCGCCACGACCGCAAATTCCTTTCCAAATTCTCCCGCCCTTGCCGCCTCGATGGACGCGTTGATTGCGATGATATTGGTCTGATCCGCTATGGAAACAATTTTTCTCATACACTGCTGAATATTTTTTACGGAATTCTGCAGCTGTCCGAAGGTCTCCTCCATCTCCCGGTATCTCTCTTCCACCTGCTCGGAAGTGGTTTTCAACTCCTCCACCTTGACCTGGGTATCCGAGACTGTCTGGGTAATGGCTTCCCGGACCTGGCCAAACTGTCCCGCCGCCTGGTTGATATGGGAGAAGGACTGCCCAAATTCCTGAAGCTGGGCCTGAAAATTATCCGCCCTGTCCAGGACGCCCGCAAACGAACTGCTCACCATGCCCAATTCAAACAGGGATTCCACTTCTTTATTGATCAGGTCTTTTTTGTACTCATTCAGGCATTCTATTACATGCAAAACCGGATAGAGGCTTTCTTCCGTATGATAGACCTGTCCGGACTTGTTTCGGTGTTTTTTAGAAAACGTCATTCTATATCCCTCCATTAAAAAGTTCGCGTATTCCCCGCAGGCACCCGGAACCGCCATACAGCCGCTCTGGTATCCGTATAAGACTCCGTATGCTTCCGGGTACATGCCGCTTTATTCAAAAACCACACAGGTCATGGACTGGTTGACGAACCGGTTGTTGTAATGTTCTCCGTAGCCGACAAGTCCCGCATGATTGCCAAGCTGTGCCATCTCCCGCAGGTAGTCCTGCATATACCCCTGTTCGCTGAACAATTTGTAGCGGAACAGGCAGTTGACCGAGAATACTGCCGAGCGCTTCGGAAAGTCATTACAGATCTGCTGAATGGTCTCTCTGGTCACGGCACGGTAATCGCCCAATTCCAGCAAAATCAGCACATCAGAGTCATTGACCTGACGGAAACAGGCCAGCGCGTTCCCCGCCACCTCTTTTATGGAAACAATGCAGACGTCATCCCCGTTCAGTTTGCCAAAAGGATTTTTGAAGGTCTGCGTCAGAATCTCCTGGTCCGTCACATGGAGGATGCTCTGATACACCTGTTTGGCCGGCCTTCCGTTCAGCGCCCCGATTATGTAGTTGGCCCGGTCTGTCTGAGAGGCTATGAAACGATATTTTCCAAGGGGACGATAAATATTTTCCTTATAGGTCTTGACCCGGCCGCCCAGATTGCGCACCAGCCCATAGGCCACCGCGTCCGAAAACACCCTGCCGTTCACGGAAACCCTGCCGCCATCGCCGGTTCCGCCTACCAGCTGGACGCCATTAGGTCCCAGCACAGTGTTGATCGTTGTCAATGCGCAGGCGTCATTTCCCGTGCAGAAATCAATACATACGGTGTCCCGTCCCGATCCCCCCACTTTACGCAAATCCGTCTCCAGCCGCCGGATATACTTTACCGGCATGGTGGATACCTGCTCCAGCACATTGGCCGCAGCGCTGACCCCATCTGAAAATGCTATGACGGCAACTCCCGATTCCACAATGCTTGTGTCATACCCCATCCCGATGCATCCGATACTGGGAACCCCCGGATAAAGCTTTTCCAGAGATTTCACATGCTCCTCAAACTGGTTATCGTTGGACAGCAGCATGATAAACTGAGGATTTTTCAGGCCGCTGACGGTCTCTGCCAAGTCGCCTCTCTGACTCATAGCAAAATACTGCCTCATAAATTTATGTCTCCCTTCTTTTAGTTTGCACAATACATAATTG
>CAMWSA010000352.1 GCA_947176785.1 uncultured Lachnospiraceae bacterium | reverse complement strand
TTCCAGAACTATATTATTACGAAATAGTGCCGAGAAAGAATTGCACAATACTTATCTGGAGCGAAAGAAAAAAATAGAGCAGTCGGTAAGAGAAGCGTTCATAAAGAAAATGAATGAAATGTATCTTCAGAGACTGTTTGGGAAAAAGAAGCAAAAAAGCTTTTATGAAAAACTATATATGGAGGTTGGAAGATGGTATACAAAGTGGATTTTTCTTTTTGGGACGATAGACGATTTGCATATGGCAGAAAATTTTTATAATATTTGTGAAATATTCTGGTATTGTGGTAAAGATCGTGAATATGGGAAGAAATATTATCGTAAGGAAATAGCTTTAGATGATAAAATGAAATCAGCTTATGATAGTTTTCAAAAGCTGTCGATACGTTCATTTTCTAAATATTTTGAAGCGAACTATGATGATGAAAAGTTAATAAAAATGGCAAAAAAATTTTTGCTTGAGGAAATGCCGAAATGGCAAAAGGATAAAATGAATGCGGATGCATATCGCAGTGATTGTGATAAATTTGTTGATCAGATTGCGAAGTTATATTACAAAAATCATATAGATGTAGAATATATGGAGGAGGCTTTTTACGACCTGAACCAGATTGTTAAATCGTTACAGGATGATGGAAACAATGCTATTAGGGAAAGAGGGTCTAAGAACTCATTAGAAAGGGGAGGAAAAGAATTTAGCGAAAAGTTTGCAGAGTATTATAAAGACTGTACTGGTAAAGAAATGAAAGAAGAATGTCGGGACTGTATATTCTATTTAAAATATAACAATAAGAGAAAGGCGACAATATTGGAGTATATGCCACAAGCAAGATTAAACTCAGGGTGGGATGAACTTTGAAAGAAATAAGAGAGATGAAGGAAAACCGGGGAAGTGTTTGCGCACTTCCTCAATTTTTGCGCAAAATTTGGTGAAAAGCATCTGTTTTCTATAAAAAAATTTCAGTTTGCGCACATATTGAGGGCAGAAATTTGAGGCGGAAAATTATAAGATTTTTTACAGGAGGGGATAAAGAATAGGATGCTGCTTCAGATGGGTGCACACTGATGGGGCAGAGGAGGTGTAGCATGGCTGCTAAAACAGATTTTAGAAGAAAGAGAGGTGCAATTATGAATTACAATGTTCAGGCAAAAGATAAGCAGATGGAAGTGTGCGACGGAATATTTGTGACGTTGCAAAAGATTGTGCAGGTGGAAAATAATCTGGCTGAGTACGGTATTGTGATACAACGAGAGGGCGTGGATTACCATGTCAGAGTGTTAGAAAATGATCTTTACTGCACAAGGTTTTTACGGCATATTCCACTTGGGGATATTGATGAATTGGGGTTTTATAAGTGGATTCGCCAGCAGATAGCAAATGCGCGGTTTGCCGAGTCGGATATCTGGTATCGGACTGATCGGAACGGGTTACAGAAAGTGAACGAACAATGGATGTTTGTCTTTTCAAACGGTGCGATTTGTGAAACAGGCTATACCTCAAGGGTGTATTCGGGCATAGGCGAGTGTTACGTACCGCCAGAAGCGATTGTGGATTCCAGAGAGGTGAAAGGAACAATAAAAAGTCTTTTCGGGACGTTTAGCATCAATCCAAAGGCGTTTTATCCGCTGTTTCTGCTTAACATCATGTCTATTACGAATGGATATTTGAGGCTGCTGGGTGAGAAACAGTTTATGAAGATTACAATTTGGCTAGCGGGTACCAGTGGTTCAGGAAAGACTGAACTGGCAAAAGCGATGGGGACCTATGTATTCGCAGATAGTGACCTGAATTGTAATGCTGTGAGCGCAACGGCAAGACGCAATTGTGTTTTAGAAAATTTGAGTTATTCTTCCGGGAGCGTATTTATCTTCGATGACGTGAAACACGAATCTGTGCGCGATAGGAATAACGGCGTCAAGAACAAAATAGATGATATCCTTCGCAGCGTGTTTAATGGGAGACTGACAGATGTACTCAATAGACAGGCAATTCCGCCGCTAATTGATGCCTGTGCACTCATAACTGGAGAATACAGGCAGACAGAAGAGTCTCAAAACGCCCGCCTTCTGTACCTAAATGTAGACGGCTTTCTGCAAGACAAAAATAATTCAGAGACGTTGCGAACGCTGCAAAAAAATCCGTTGTGGTTGACGACTGTCTGCTGCGACTATATCCGTTGGCTCCTTACAAAAATAGGTGATGATACCTGGCAGCCATTTTTAAAAGGAAAACTCGATGAAATGCGCAGCGAGAAAAGAAGATATATTGATATCAATAATGCAGCGCGTCTGAATGAGAACAGACATATGGTTGAGTTGGCGTATATATTGCTGGAAAGATATCTCCGGGAAATGGATTTAACGGAGGAATTTATTAGCAAGTGTGCCAGAAATGCGGAGTTAAGTATAGAATCGCTCTGTAGCAATACGTTTGCTCTGTTGGGTGGAGAACAGATGATTGTCCAAAAAGCAGTTTCTGAATTGGTGAGAAAGTGCAAAATACGAAAGGCACGTTTTCAAAATAATTCGGTTTATTCAGACAATGGATTCAAATACCGTCAGGATTATTTTATGCTTCAAGCTGATGATGATATTCTGTTTATTGAGGATTATGAAGAATCGCTGGTAATGAATACACAGGAGCAACATGATGAATTTGATGGAAGACCATGTTTGATTATTCAGAGGGAAAAACTGATGAATCTTCTCTATGAGTCCATTAAGAATGTGATTAGCGAGTATCCAGTTACATGTATTTCCTCAGATGAAATAATCAGTCATTTGCCGAGGCTTTTAAAAGAAATGCAACTTATTTACAGGAAACGCCGGAAGGAAGGAGGTTTGGGAAGAACTGCGATTACATATCCAGTCTGTGAAGTGCTGGATGAATGGAGTGGGAGGTACTGCTGGGGCGAAAAAGAAATAGAAACCAGGTGTATTGTGGAAACAAAACCAACAGTTCAGCTGAATGTAGGGCATCCGTACTGGAATTTCTTAATGGAAAGGCTGGAAGATGCAGAGTCGGAGAAAATTCTACGGGATGTAGCGATGATCTGTAATACAGAAAGAAAGAAGTTAGATGAAGTCAAAATTTATAAATGGCGGAAAACATTTATGAACAGCAAATCGCTTTACAGAGAATAAGGAGGACGTCATTATGGCACAGGCATGTTTATATTACACAGCGAAGGAAGTTATGGAAATCTTGGGAGTATCCCGGGCAAAGGCTTATAAAGTGGTCAGGGAACTTAACGAGGAATTGGCGGCAAAGGGGTATATCGTTACAGCTGGCAAGGTGCCAAAAAAGTTTCTGGCAGAACGGCTTTATGGTATGACGGTATAATTGTGGAATCCCCGGAGGATACATGTCTTCTGGGGATTCTGTTTTAGGAAGGAAGTGATAAGTTGACTGTTTCAAAAAATGAAAAGGGCCTCTGGGATGTCCAATTCTATTACAAAGATTACAGGGGCAAAAACACTAAAAAACACAAACGCAATTTCAAAACCAAGAAGGAGGCTGTTGAGTGGGCAAATAAATATATTGATCAGCAGTCCCATAATCTGAATATGACTTTTTCGTCCTTCTGGAAGTTGTATAGGGAGGATATGAAGGAGCGTTTACGGGAAAACACTGTCCGTACCAAAGATTATATCATGAAGCTTAAGATATTGCCATACTTCGGCGATAAAAAAATGGCAGAAATTACAGCCGCCGATATACGTCGATGGCAGAACAGCCTTATGAAAGAGGGCTACTCGCCTACCTATTTAAAGACAATCAATAATCAGCTTAGCGCATTGTTTAATTACGCTGTAAGATATTATGACCTGTCCAGTAATCCCTGCCAAAAGGCTGGCTCTATGGGTAAAGGTAAAGCGGAAGAAATGCAATTCTGGACACAGGAAGAATTTGAAACTTTCATCGAAGTCCTTAAAGATAAACCTGTTTCCTATTATGCCTTTCTGACCCTCTACTGGACGGGTGTCCGTTTGGGAGAGCTGCTGGCTCTTTTTCTGGCAGATTTTGACGCAGAGAAAAAGACATTATCCATTACAAAGTCTTACCAGCGGATTAATGGTAGAGATGTGATTACAGAACCCAAGACTGCGAAGGGAAAAAGAATCATTTCACTGCCGGATTTTTTGGTGGCGGAATTGGAGGAATATGTAAGCAGACTTTATGGCATGATGGCAGATGACAGATTATTTATGATAACGAAGTCGTATTTGGAGAAAGAAATGCGGAGAGGGACGGAACTGTCCGGGGTAAAGAGGATAAGACTGCACGATCTCAGGCACAGCCATGCCTCCCTGTTGATTTCAAAACTGGGAGTACAGCCGAAACTTGTGTCGGAGAGGCTTGGACACGAGAAAATCCAAACGACACTGGATACATA
>CAMWSA010000351.1 GCA_947176785.1 uncultured Lachnospiraceae bacterium | reverse complement strand
CTGCACGAATATTATTAAAATTTACCCACCTATCCTTAACGGGATTTTCAACTTAATATTGCGGGATGCCGGACAATGTCAAGTGTAATAATGGCTAAAATATCTTTAAGAAAGGATGATCCAAAATGTACAATTTAACCGATTATCTCCAGCGAATTGACGACGTGATTGCCCGCGGCCCCTATCAGGACACCTGGGAGTCTATATGCCACCGCCCTCAACTGCAGCGAAGATGGAAACTACTGCGTCACCTCCCTCGGAGAACAGGACGCCTCCAGACAGGCCAATTTCCACGGCATCATCCGGGATGTGCATGCGCTGGGAACCGGGGAAGTCTGCCGGTGGAGCCGGGATGAAGAAGGGCTGCATATCAAATGCGGCCTGCGGAGTGAATATCCCGTTGTATTTAAAATAGATATTGACTGAAAAGCCCTGAAAAAGAACCGTTTCCGCGTGAACGGTTCTTTTTGAAAAGGGGGAAAAATTTATGGCAGTACCTCCACTTTACAGAAATGCTCCTTTGTCTTCCTGTCATAGCTGATTCCCACCGCCAGGATTCTCCCTGTGTATTTAGGAGCCTCCCCTGTTTTTCCCTTAAAGCGCAGGATATAGCCCTTTTCCTTGATCTGCCGGATTGCCTCCTCCGGCGTACCGTCTACCTTCAACTCCAGAATCAGCGCATCCGCCCCCTTGCGTTCAGGATAAAAAATGAAATCCACATACCCCTCTCCCGCTTTGTCCTCACGCTCCACACGGTATTTGTCCCGGGCGGCAAGATAGACCAGATTGACCACAGCCGCCAGTTCTATTTCACTGTTATAAGCCAGGATCGGGGATTCCGTGTCATGCGCATATTTCAAAATTTCGCACATTGTCCCGGTATCACCGGCAAGTGTGGCCTTCAACATTTTGCCGGACTTCCGTGCCAGCTTGTAAATATATCCAAGACTGTCATTATTAAGCAACAGTTCGTCATATTTATCCATCAGTTCTTTATTTGGGATAAACACTGCTCCCTCCTCATAGGTCAGAAGCCCATACACTACCATAGCAGAATAGATCTGGTCTTTTGTACATAATTCTGTATCGGTTGCCGCATAGCCCAGCAGCTTAATCTCAACCCGCCCTCCTGCTGCCATCACCGCCAGGTCATCGCGCACATCTTCTATATTATTACGGATATAATAAAAAATCTCATCATATGGACCGGAACCCGTCCAGTAATTGCTGATCTGATTATCGGCCAAAGCACACACCACTGACCGCGGATTATACATCCGGCCTCCTGCTGCCGTGTGATAGCCGTCATACCACAGCGCAAGTTCTTTTCTTGTGATCCTGGGGATTGGCGTATCCCGCACATAAATGTCATACAGCCGGTCAACCTCCGCATCCAGAAATCCGAAATACTCGCAAAACCTCACCTTGGTCGCCATATCATATTCCACAAACATATTCAATTCAGAACCACCGGAATACTTTGCAATAGGGAGAATTCCTGTCATATAGGCGAGTTCAACATAAGCCTGCCCCTTCAGAAGGTTACGCAGGAATTCGAGATAACTTCTCCTGTCCTTTGCAGAAATGAAATCTTTGTGAAATACCGCATCCCATTCGTCCATTACAAATATGAATTTTTGCCCGGTTTCGTCTAAAACAATCTGAAACATATCCCACAAATCTGTGCCGGGTTCAAAACTTATGCTTTGATATTCCTCCGCCAAATCCTGCTTAAGACCATCGGAAATACGTCTGATATATGCGCTATAGGTATCGCAATTCTGGGGCATACGGCTAAAATCAATATATACCACACTGTGCCGATTCAAATGGTCCCTATATCCATCAGATGAAGCAATGTTCAATCCATCAAACACTTCGCCTGCATCCGCCGCTTTACCAAAGAAGGCTCCAATCATATTCGCCATAACACTTTTTCCAAACCGGCGGGGTCTGGTGATACAAAAAAACCGCTTTTCAACCTCCAGGAAAGGAATTAATTCGTCTATCAGGGCCGTTTTGTCTACAAAGTAAGTATCCCTTTTAACCATCCGATAGGATTCGAACGGAATCCGACTGTTCAGAAACATGCCCATAAGCCACCCTCTTTCATATTAATCCATTGTTTTCCGCACCATCTCCCGCTTTTATTATACACAGAATTGTCCGCCGCCGCAACTTGGTATATGGCAGATTACGGCTAATTAGATGTAATTAAAGGAGAAAAGGGAAAGCACAAGCCAGCCGGAACCGGCGATACCGGCTACAAGCATTCCTTTGTGGAAACCTATGCCCCTGGGTTCTGGTTTCCCATGTCCGAAACAGATTTGCCGCCCTGCGAATCCGGGCGGCTGTCCGGAGGGTAATGAACCCGGACAAGCCGGCATATCTTCTGAATCTCGTCCGGAATGCGGATTTTGGCAGGGCACATGGAAAGGCAGGGCATCTCCGTGCATTTCCGGCACCACTGGGCGCTTTGCTCTATTCCCATATCCAGCTTCCGCAGCGCCCAGTATTCCTTTCCCAGGTAAAAGTACTGATACTGTCTGAATATCGTATGTATTTCCGTCCCGCGGGGACAGGCACACCTCTGGCAGCGGTCACAGGGGATGGGGGAAAAATCCCTGCCAAGGACAGATAACACTTTATCAAAGCCGGGAACCGTGCCCATATTTTCATGGAAGCCGAACGCCTCCTGTGCCTGCCCTATGGTCCCTATTCCGATCAGCGCACAGGAGACAGGATAGGAAAGTACGGTTCCAAGCAACGCTTCCACGGAAAAGTAGGCCGGCAGAAGCCCCGCCGCATACACCTTATTGATCAGGAGCCCCTTTTCCCTGAAAAGGGGCTCCGCCTTCATTCGCTCCAGCATTCCCCGCTCCAGAAGATTACCGCTTCCCTGCAGTACATCCACACGAAAGTCCCGGGCCCCCCGAAGCAGGATATCGTAGTAGTGGGAGGCCACTCCCGCAAAGCGTATCACACCCTCCTGTTTCAGCTCTGACAGGGCATCCAGTGCGCCGCCTTTTTGAAAGACCGCCTCTTCATGGGCCGCATCCACCTGATGGACGAAGTACAAATCCGCCCAGGTTCCCATATTTTTGCAGGATGTTTTGGCCGCCAGGTATATTTCGTTCCCGTCAAAAAACCGCGCCTTGTCGGAGATAAGGATTTTTTCCCTGCCGATCCGGGCGGCAAATTTCCCCAGCTTTATCTCCGCATCACCATATTCCGGCACAATTGCCGTATCGTATAAATTACAGCCGAGCCGGAAAGCGTGTCCCATCACGGCCAGCGCTTCTTCGTCGCTCAGATTATAATAATCCGGCAGAACAGGGACGCTTCCCCGCAAAACGGGGATCGTTCCAAACCCTACCTCCGAGACAGACAGCCCGGTACGTCCAAGTCTGCGATATTTCACTCACCCACCCCTAACCCGGATAAACCGGAAAAGTTCTTGGAAGCACCTCCACTTCCGACAAAAGCCCTCTCTTCTATTATGATGTTTTCCGCGGCATTCTCCGGCATATGAATCCGGGTAAGTTCCCGACAGAAAGCAAAGGCTTCCCTTCCGATCCGTTTTATGCTGGCCGGAAGCCTGATCTGCTTTAAACTGTGGCAGCGGTAGAATGCCTTTTCCGGTATCTCCTCCACTCCCTCCGGTATCAGGATTTCCTGTAGGGAAGTACAGTTTTCAAAGGCCCCGGAGCCAAGGTGCCTGAGTTTTTCCAAACCTTCTATCCGTTCCAGTGACCCGCAGTTAAAGAAAGCCCTGGAGCCAATTTCCTCCACATTGTGGGCCTGGCTGACCTCCTTTAACCATTTACAGCCCGAAAAGGCTCGATTCCCGATGGATATTGCCGACTTGGGAAACGTGACCTCCGTCAGCAGGTTTCCGTCCTGAAAGACGCCCTCTCCGACGGCGGTAATGCCCTCCGGCATACGAAGCCTGGAAATATTTCCCGTACACTCCACAAGCACATTGTTTTTGTCCGTCTTAAAGCAATTCATGCTGTCCATGACCGCCTGCATAGCCAGGGCGGGGAGTGTTTTTTCCCGGTCCGCGATGCCCGTGATCCCAACGGAGAAGTTGTCCGGCAGAATAATCTCCCTTAAATAAATACAATTGCGGAAAGCATGTTCCTCTACCCTGGTTCTCTCGGATAAAAACCGAATCCTCTCTATCCCCATTCCATTGGCAAAGGCCCACCCGCAGACCATTTTAATGTCCCCCGGTACCACTACCTCCCCCGCGCAGCAGGAGGCGTCCAGCAGCATATGGTTTACCGTCACAAAAGGAGAAATGCCTCTCTGCCTTTCCATCCAGGACGTCCCGTGGAATGCCCTTGGGCCAATGTATTCCACGCTTTCGGGAATCATTATGTCCTCCAGCATCATAATATCACG
>CAMWSA010000350.1 GCA_947176785.1 uncultured Lachnospiraceae bacterium | reverse complement strand
CGCCTGACCGCTGCCTGCGGGTCTTGCCTGGCCGCTGCCTGCCGGCCTCGCCTGACCGCTGCCGGAGGGCCTTGCCTGGCCGCTGCCCGCCGGTCTCGCCTGACCGCTGCCGGAGGGCCTTGCCTGGCTGCTGCCCGCCGGTCTCGCCTGACCGCTGCCGGAGGGCCTTGCCTGGCCGCTGCCCGCCGGTCTTGCCTGACCACCGCCGGAGGGCCTTGCCTGACTATTGCCGGAGGGCCTGCCCTGACCGCCGCCCGCTGACTTTTTGCCGTCGCCCACTGTGGGCATAGCGGCCTTCCCTGTGCTTCTCTGTCCCTGCCTCCTGCGAACCGTCTCCTGCTCCACTTCCTCAAAATAAGCGGCATCCATCATATCCCTGATCTTAAAGAACAACAATGTGGATGTCAGGGCCAGCAATATCACGGCTACTACCAGGATAATCATGATGATCTTGGTAGATTTCAGCTGGGCCGCATTTTCTTCAGACTCTATTCTATACTTGTCACGGGAAGCAAACAAATCTGCAATCACATATCTACATCCACCCTCCACGGTATAATCAAGCAGATTCCACCCGTCTTCAAGCAGTTGGACCTCGTAACCTGTCTTCACCGGTTCCGGTGTGGGTTCAGGCTCCACAGGTTCCGTAACCACAGGAGGCTCCGGCTCCACGGGAACCTGGTCGGCAGGGATCAACTCCCCCTCCAGTGTGACAAAATCTTCCCTGACAAAACCTGTAACCTGCCCGCTGGCATTGGAAAAGTTTACCTGATACCAGGTCTTTCCCTCGCTGTCCTGCGCTGTTCCCGTCACTGTCAGAACCGCATCCCTGCGCACTGTATCCACAATATCGCCGGAGGTGGAGGCATTGGCGCGCACCCGCACCGCCTCTCCCGTTACCTTGGCGCTGATCTGCTGTACTGCCACCACGTCGGTGGAAGGGGTGCTGGCGGGAGTGGTTGTGGTCGGAGTAGTGGGGGTGATTGTAGTAGTAGAAGCGCCGCCGCTGACTTTTTCCACCAGATCAGAACGGACATAACCAGTCTTGGTACCTTCCTCAAAAGTGACCTGATACCAGGTGTGACCGTCCGTTCCCATTGTCTCTCCGGCAATGGGTAATGTCTCACCCTGCTGGGCACCCCCAACCATCTCAGTACCCACATCAGGACCGGACCGGATTACCACGGAACGGACAGTCACCTTTGCGTCCTCCGCATGAGTGATGATTGTCGTCATACCAAATACCAGCATAGTCAACATCATCGTTGCCACGAGCATCACCATGGCCTTTAGCTGAATACGTATTTTTGCTGTCTCTCTCATATGCAACCCTTCCTTATTGGAGTTCCGTATATCCCTGTAAGCCGCACATCCCAGTGAGTGCTATATGAACGCTCGGCGTTCATATAACACGCAGTGCGCCTTACAGGCATATACTGTTCTTGATTGGAGTTCCCTATATCCCTGTAAGCCGCACATTCCGGTGAGTGCTATATGAACGCTCCGGCGTTCATATAACACTCAGTGCGCCTTACAGGCATATACTGTTCTTGATTGGAGTTCCCTATATCCCTCCAATTTAACGTCCTTTATTTGTCCCTCGTAAACCGCTTTGCTCCCTCTTGTGTGGATGCATCGTTCATCCCCACGCCCATCATGTCTTTCTTTAAATTTTTGAGTCTGGGATCTTCTGTCTTTGGCTGCTTTGCCGCGCACTGGGGACAAAAATCACCGCTTCGAATCTGCACGCCGCATGCCCGGCACTTTAGAAAACTGCGGGAATTCGGCGCAACCTCCAGTCTCTCCTCCCGCAGCAGCTGCCGTATCACCTTGTGAGGCACACCTGTGGCGATCTCCGTATCCGATATCGTGGCCCCCGGATGCTGCTCCACGTAGAGTCTCACCTTCCCATAATCGTCATAAACCACGGCCTTGCAATGCTCACACCGGTATTCGCCGACCCCCTTATAGATCATCTCGCCACCGCATTCCGCACAGATATCCGGCACCTGGTATCTGTCGTTATCAAAGAAATCCATGTCTATACCTCTTTCCTGCATATCAATCACAGCCCCAATCTGTGATATTGCGTTAATACTCCTGCCATCGCAGGTCATGCTCAAGACATTTATGTCTCATCTATCGCCTTACCTATATCATGCCGCATATATTTATTGTCAAAGTTGACCCACTCTGTGGCCTCATAGGCTTTTGCTCTTGCCTCCTTCAGGGTTGCGCCCTTGGCTGTCACACCCAGCACCCGGCCGCCGTTTGTCACCACCCGGCCCTGTCCGTCAAACTTACTGCCGGCGTGGAAACAGTAATAATCCTCTTTTCCCTCAAAATTCTCCAGTCCACGTATCTCAAACCCCTTCTGATAAGCTTCGGGATACCCGTCAGACGCCAACACCACACAAACCGCCGCATTGTCCTCGAACTCCAGTTCCACCTGATCCAGAGTGCCGTCAATGCAGGCGTACACCACGTCCATGATGTCATTCTTCATCCGGCACAACACCACCTGGGCCTCCGGATCCCCGAAACGGGCATTGTACTCCAATACCTTAGGCCCCTCCGGCGTCAGCATCAGCCCGAAAAAGATCACGCCCCTGAAGGGACGGCCCTCCGCCGCCATGGCATCCACCGTAGGCTGATAGATATATTCCCTGCAGTAGGCATCCACCTCTTCTGTATAGAAAGGGCTGGGTGAAAAATTTCCCATACCGCCGGTGTTAAGCCCCTGGTCTCCATCCCTGGCCCTCTTGTGGTCCTGGGCAGAGGTCATGGGCCTGATGGTCCTGCCATCCACAAAGGACAGCACCGACACCTCACGGCCCGTCAGAAACTCTTCCACCACGATCCGGTTGCCCGCACTGCCAAAATGCTTATCCTCCATGATCTCCTTCACGCCTGCCCTGGCTTCCCCAAGCGTGTTGCAGATCAGTACGCCCTTGCCAAGCGCCAGCCCGTCTGCCTTCAGTACAATAGGCATCCTGGCCGTCTCCAGATAACGGAGCGCCTCGCCGGGATCATCAAAGGTCTCATAGGCTGCTGTGGGAATATGGTATTTTTTCATCAACTCCTTGGAAAATACCTTGCTGCCCTCCAGAATCGCCGCCTTCTGATCCGGGCCAAATGTCCTGAAACCGGCGGCCTGCAGCGCGTCCACCAAGCCTCCCACCAGCGGGTCATCCGGTGCCACAAATACCAGATCCACCGCCCTATCCCTTGCATAGGAGATGATTTTATCAAACTCCATCACACCGATAGAAGGGTCACATTCCGCAATCCGGGCAATGCCCGCATTGCCCGGCACGCAATAAATTTGTTCCACCCTTTTGCTCTTTTTCATGCTGACTGCGATCGCATGTTCTCTGCCGCCGCCGCCTACGATCAATACCTTCATCTCTCACCTGCTCCCCTCTGCCCGTTTCCAAGGGCATCTATACTGACAAATGCTGAGATTTTCCAATTCCTGCACGCCACATGCTGCATAATCGTACAACATGCGGCGTGCAGGAAAGAAAATCTAACCGTTTGTGAGTATAGAAAATATGATAGCGAGTCAAAAGGAACTTGTGCCGGATAGGACGTATTATGGAAGATAACATGTTACATTATATGAATAAATTAATTGATGAAGATATCAATGGTTTTGATGATGAGAGATTTGAACTGGAACAAAAATATGCTGCGATGTTTGGTCACGGAGTGCCAAGAGAGATGTTCCCGCCTGACATATCCGAAGATGAAATAATGAAAGCTGTTGAGAGTTGTGTTCAAAATCAAAAGGACGAATTGTTTAAAATATTGGATGTAGAGGAATAAACCAACTGGGCCACTCTTTTGTGGGAAAGTGTATGCAGTGATGATGAATTTTTATGCCGGACGAAAAAGGGAAATGTGATGAAAGAGGGCTTTTATTTTTACAGAAGCGGTAAGGGATATTGCATATATTATGGCCGCTATGACGAGAGACAGGTTTCCGGGCAGGGGCGCGTTTCAGTATGTAAACCAGAACAAATTCAGACAGATCACCCCATCGGCAAAGAGGATTGGGCCGTTCATTTATGGGATAATCACCGCCTGCTTGAACCGGAGTATGCGGACTTGCAGGCAATGCTTTTGAAAATGGAGGCGTTTATGAATCTCAACAGGGAGCAGGAGGTTGATTTTTCTGCCGTTGAGGAAAGGCTGAACGTCTCTTTTCCCAGAGAATTAAAGCTGATTTATACGGCTATCCACAATCAGCAGGAATATTTTGCAAGTGTAGAACATTTTCTGCCGCTGGATGAGATTTATGTGGAGCAGGAGATTATTGTTTTTTTCAAAAAGAAGCGGAATCCAATTGCCGGTTATGATAGGAAGAGCGGATGTCTTGCTAGATATTATAAAAAAGAATGGGATATAGGAC
>CAMWSA010000349.1 GCA_947176785.1 uncultured Lachnospiraceae bacterium | reverse complement strand
AGATAGTGTTTATAGGAGAGGATTATTATGCGGACGCGTCGTATGAGAGAGAGATTTTGACTTTGGAGGAGGGGCTGGCCCTTTTTGACGCGGCGCTGGGGGTTGCGGGCAATATGGCTGTAATCCCCAGTGTAAGCGCAAATTCCATGGAAGCGGAGGACTGGCTTGACATTTGCCGTGAATTCGAACATCTGGGGGCGCGGCTCATCCAACTGGATTTCTTTTATCTCGGCACGATGGTGGCCGCCGGAGACGAGGGATTTTATAAACGCCTGGGGGATTTGCTGACCAGACTTCAGAGCGGCCTTTCATGCGCTGTCATGCCAAAGCTGAATTTCAATTTTGACCCCCGGAAGACATGTGAAGTTCTGGCTGAATGCGGCGTCGGGCAGGTCTCGCTGCTGGATTCCATACGCTTTGCGCTGCCTGCCCGGTTTGGACTGCACCGGGATACCACCTCCTACTTCGGCGGGAAGCAGCTGCCGCTGACTCTTGCATATTTGCGGCATGCGGCAGCGGCGGGGCTGGAGGTCTGTGCCGGCGGCGGTGTGACAGGGGCGGAGGATGTGGATCTCTTGCTGGAAAACGGGGCAAAACTTGTGCAAACGGCTTCTTTCGTGCTTAAAAAAGGTTTTAAATACGCACCCACGCTGCTCCATGGAGAGCCGGCTTTATTGGCAAAGGAACGGTACGCATGGTGTGACGCGGAGCGCTTTGGCGGGGAGGGGTGCGAGTTCTGCGGATTTTGCCGGGGAGCCGGGGGAAACACCAATTAAAGGTTTGAAAGCAGATGTAAATGTGGTACAATAGGGCTGTGAAAAAAGGATTCCTCGGAGAACAACGATTATGACACGTTCCGTTGTTTGTACGCAGGAATTCTCGACGATCTTCACAGCCCTTTCTGAACAGAATGTGCGCTGGAGCGCACGGAAGTAAGGTACAACCAGCGGTTTTTGGCAAACGGAGCATATGCCAGGGGACATGCAGCCAGGGCATATCAGGCATGAAAAAGCCTCCGGGAATATGCGGAACGGAGATTCATTACGATGAGAGAAATAAGTAATCTGGACTTGGGAAATTTTGGTTTTTTGCTTGATTTTGGACAGGAATTTTTATTTGAGTTCGCCCAGCGGGCAGAGAGCAACTTGTATGTCAATAAACGTTTATGCGCGGTATATATCCGGCAGTTGACGGAGAGCTTTTTCGATGTGGTCATAGACAGATACGGCATACCGATCTGGAAAAAGAGCTTAAGCGACGGAAGGAGCGAGGTAGCGTCCATCTATGACAAGCAGGTAGCTTTATGCCATTATTTTAATGATCCCGTCAGGAGAACGGGATTTGGACAAAAGATATTTCCCCGGTATCCCGGAAGGCTGAACGATCCAAACGCGAGACTTGAATGCCCAGAAGGAGAAGGCGACAATAAAATATGGGGAAGCGACGAACTGGTGGACAGTTCCATGAGGACGCTCTATGTATGGGATTTTATCAGGAGACTTGGAAACGCGGGATCACATGCCGTTCTGTCTCAGGAAAATGTAAGATGGCTGACCGAAGAAAATATCAAAACCGCTCTGGAGCAGTTGTGCCTTCGTATGAGGGAGTATTTTTACAGATCCAACAATAAAGAAGTGACAGGGGCATACTGTGAGAAAAACGCTTCTCTGGCAAGCAGGGTGATCTATTATCCGTTGGCGGGCGAAAGTGAACTTCGTTATCCGGGGCAGAAATGGCTGCCGGGCTGCTCGGAAAGCATATATTATACCGTCATGCCGAAAAAATCTCTTTGTGAGGGAAAGAGTATCTGGTATAATTATTTGAATAAGTACTCCATTATTCGAAAGTACGCGATAGAAGATAAGAAAGGCATTCAGGATTTCCTGCTGCAGGCGCAAAAAGCTTATTTGATTTTGCAGGAAAAGGGGGCGCTTAAGGGTATCGCGCCATTCTCTGTCCTGGCGGACCTGCGGGATGGCGGCGATTATTATGTCACGGCATACGAATTCGACAACAGGCCAGAGACGCTATGCAGGGAAAAATTGTTGGAATACGGGATATATGCAGACGAAAACAAGCTTTTAGATATATTGCTGCAATTTCTGTCTTCCATGGAGAGGCTGACGGAAAATCACATCTATCATAGAAACCTTACCCATGACAGCATTAAGCTGTGCAGATGCGGGCAGGATGGGATTGAAACAAGGCTGATAGATTTCGAGTTTGTAAAATTGTTTGAAACGGAGGAATTTGACGACGCCACAGTTTTTCAGTATGCTAACGAAAAGGTGGGCAATGCGGTGCAGGAGCATGAGCGCGGCGGAAATAATGATTGGAATGAAAACCTGCGGCAATATGAATTCGCGGTATGGGATGAGTCCACCACGGAAGAGAAATACCGTGAAGAGCAGAAGCGGAGAGTGGGAATGATACTCTGCAACCTGCTGTGTCCGGATCATCTGGACAATTCCAGAAAATTTTCCCATGTGGCAACAGGGGACGAGATTTTTGCGGAGGATAACGCGCTGTGGATGACTAAGCAAATGGAGCGTGAAAAGATAGAAAGAATATACGCGGTTGCATGCAGGCTGATGAACGACGGAGATTATTCCATAGAGCAGGCGCAAGGGGATTTATACTAACAAGAGTTAAGATTTTTCAGTTCCTGCACGGCACATGCTGCCTGTATTAAACGATATATGTTGTTTAATACAGGCAGCATGTGCCGTGCAGGAAGGAAAATCTAACCGCTCGTGAGCATAGAGGTGGAGATACGTGGAGAAGAAGATCAGTGAGGAAGCTGTCCGGTTTTGGACTGGGAAAATGGGGTATGAGGAACTGACAACCCTGCAGAGAAGCGTTTTACAAGATTGCGCATATACGGGGGGCGTGCGGGAATTTATCATGGGTTCCACCTCCTCCGGCAAGACGCTGATTCCCTTGGTCTGCTGGCTGGCGGCGGAGGAAACCGCCCTACGGGAGGGAGAAGTACATCGGTTGCTGTATATTGTGCCCTACCGGGCGCTGGCCACACAGAAGGCAAAGGATTTTGCCGAAAAAATGCCGGGTAAAAGAATTGTGGTTTCTACCAGCGAGTACTGTGCGGACGATGCCAATGTGGTGGAGGGGAATTGCGATATCGCCATAGTAATATATGAAAAAGTATTTTTGTTTCTGTCAAAAAACAAAAAATTTTATGGCAGATATTCCCATATTGTCTTTGACGAACTTGGCATTATTGAAAATCCGGAGAGAGGGTTGAAAGCGGATTATATTTTGGCGTACGCCTGTAAAAACACGGAGTGCAATATATATGTTTTGGCGACGCCGTATTTTAATTGGGACTGTTATATTCGAAAGTACGGGTTTCACTGTCACAGGAAGACAGAGAGACCCGTTGAGATCCAACGGAAAACGATTGTGTATGAAGAGACAGATGCCGCCGATTCCCATGAGGAGCTGGACAGCGGAATCATTGATATCTGCAGACGCCACCGAAAGGCAGGGCACAAAATCCTGATATTTGCCAACAGCAGAAGCCGGGTGAAGGAATTGGCCCAAAAGATAGCCGGAGCGCTTTTTACAGATTATGGCGGCGTTTCGGTGGGAGAGGCGAAAAAGCGGTTTCTGTCCAGACTGGTTATGGTCGGGGACGATTTGTACGGAATCATGGACGACGAGGATTTTCGGAATTTTGAGAATGGCGTGGCTTTTCATAATGCATCCCTTCCGGAGGAAATACGGGAACTGGTCGAAAACGAATTTCTGGAGGAGGCGGGGATACTTGAAATCGTCGTGGCCACGGAGACTTTAGCCTATGGGCTCAACAGCAACGTGGACGTTGTCATAGTAGCGGATCTGGAGAAGCCAAACGGCAAAGAGAAATGTTTTCTATCCGTCAACGAATATGAGAATTATGTGGGCAGGGCGGGCCGTTTGGGAAAGAAAGACCGCGGATACGCATATACCTTTGTGTGCGGCTCCGACCAGGAGAAAAAATTATCGGATCTGATGAGGAAGACGGAGAATCCCCAGATCATTCAAAGCCATTATGGGCAGATCTGGGTTCAGAAGGAATGTATTTTCCATATGCTGAATTATTTTGACTGTAAAAAAGGGATGGAAAAAGAGCAGGTTCTTGGACAGCTCCAGGACTATCCGCTTGAACGAAATAACGAAAAGCATGACATGGAGACGCAAATCGCACTATTACGGGAAAGGCATCTGATCAGGGAGGTAGAGGACGAACTGGAGGATACGGAGAAGCTTCAAGTGAGTGTGATCGGGAAGAGGGCGCTGGGATATATCATTGGGATCAGCACCTATGACAAATTGATGGAAGCGATCCGGTTATTGTCCAAGAGCAAAAAACTGTATGTATTTGATTTGCTGCTGACGGTATGTGAATGTGAGGAACTGCAGTTCACCGATT
>CAMWSA010000348.1 GCA_947176785.1 uncultured Lachnospiraceae bacterium | reverse complement strand
GCATGGTAGGGCACGCCGCACATGGGAGCGCGTTCCTCCAGGCCGCAGCTTTTCCCCGTCAGCGTGATCTCCAGTTCCCGGGAGGCCGTCAGCGCATCTTCAAAAAACATCTCATAGAAATCACCCAGCCGGTAAAACAGTATGCAGCCCGGATACTCCTTCTTGGTCTCCAGATATTGCTGCATCATGGGGGTCAGATCTTCCACCTTTATATCTTCGTTCACATCTACCTCGCTTCTGCCGCAGGGCGGCCTCTTTGGTTTCTTTGGACATTACAAAACGGACACATCCTGAGATGTATCCGTTTAACATGTTATCACAAAATCCTGTCTTTGTAAATTGACAAAATACGTTTGAGGATCAGCCCAATGGCTTTGTGGTGCTTCCAAAGCCTCCATTGCGGATTCCGGTGGCATCATCATCCATGGTAATGCCATATTCCAGGAAAATACCCTGCATAAATCCCATACCTGCGCCAATCTCCAAAATCCTCCCCTCCCGTGAGTCATTGGTGATCTTTGCCATGATATGCCCCTCATTATCCGAGTAAAAATAGTCGCTGTCGATGATACCCACCGTGTTATTCAGCTGCAGGCGGTACTTGAACCCCAGGCCGCTGCGGGGATAGAGCTTCAGCACCCAGTCCTCGTCCATCTCCGCCCTTATGCCGGTGGGCACCTTGATGGATGCACCGGGTTCCAGGGAAAAGGGGAAGGGGGAATAAAAGTCATACCCCGCACTGCCTTTCGTGGCACGGCTGGGCAGCTTGACGGACGCATAGGCATCCCTGCGTTCCTCCTCGGAAAAATGCGGGAATTCCTCCCGCATCACAGCTGCAAACTGTTCCGCACTGACCTTATGAAACCTGGCTATTCTCTTCATCAGATCCTCCTTACCGGCAATGCTGCCTTCATCCTCCGGCTGTGTGCCCCAAGCCCGCAGCCCTATCTCATATCGCAACAGGAACCTGCGGGATTATTTCCGCCTTGCAGGGTATCGCTGGCGTCGCTCTGCAAAGCACCAGGCGTCACGTCTCCCGCATAGTCCCCACAGTGCAGAACCGGCACCGTCGGGTTCTGCTGCTTTAAAGAAGCCTGCACGTCAATTACCCTCTGGTTGGAACTGCCTTTCCACAACAGCCGGGCATCTTTTTTCTCCGACTGAAACTCGCCGTCCACCAGCACATCCACATACTGCATCAGAGGATAATGCAGAATATTCTCCCATACATCGCCCGTGTATAACCATATGGTCTTGTCCGGATACCGTTCCCTGATCTCCTCCATCAGGCTGCGCACCCCCCGCCGGTTTGCGGGGTGCAAGGGGTCTCCGCCGGAGAAAGTAATCCCGGATATATACATTTTGTCCAGCTGTGCAAGGATTTCCTCCTTTGCCGCCTCGTCAAAGGGCAGACCTCCGTCCGGGTCCCAGGTGACCGGATTGTGGCACTCCCTGCAGCAATGGCTGCAGCCCGCCACCCACAGCACGACACGCAGCCCGTCCCCGTTTAGCATGTCGTCCTTTGTTATATTATGGTATCGCATATTACATGGACTTCCTTTCCGCAATCTCTGCCATCTTCGCCTCATTTAATCTGGTATCCCCATGTACTCTGGAATACGACAGATAGCCGTTCATACGGTCAATTTTGGTCAGGTTGCGGCTGCCGCACTTGGGACACACATCCATCTCCAACTCCTGATGGCCGCAGTCGTCACAGTAGGCCAGAGACAGATTTACCCCCTCATAAAAGCCCATGTCCATAGCGCGATAGATCAGGGTCTTAATTGCTTCTATATTGTAATCAATCGGGTATTTCACATACTGGATCTTGCCGCCGTTGCACAGGTTCCAGAAACGATCCTCCATATCCTGCTTCTCAATGGGCGTGATCTCCTCCGACACATGGCAGTGGAAGCTGTTGCTCACATACTCTCTGTCGGAAACGCCCTCCACGATACCGTATTTCTTGCGGAACTGCTTGACCTGCACGCCGCAAAGGTTCTCTGCGGGCGTACCGTAGATGGCATACAGGTTGCCATCCTCCTCCTTGAACTGTGTCACCTGGGCATTGATATATTCCATAACCTCCAGCGCAAAGGCACCGTCCTCCACCAGACTCCTGCCATTGTACAACTCCTGCAGTTCGTTCAGGGCAGTGATGCCAAAGCTGGCAGTGGCGGATTTAAGCAATGGCTTAATCTTGTCTGTCAGCTTCAGATGTCCTCCCAGAAAACCTCCCTCGCAGTAGGCCAGCGGATTGGTTGACGCGCGCATCTCCCCCAGATAGGCATAGGTACGAATGTGCAGCTGCCGGATCAGGTTCAGGTAATAATCCAACACTTCATAGAAATCCCGGCTTTCCTTCCTGGATTTGGCCAGAATCATGGGCAGATGCAGGGAGATGGCACCAATGTTGAAACGGCCCACAAACACGGGAGTATCCGCATCATCCGCAGGATGAATGCCGCCCCTCTCATACCAGGGGGACAGAAAGGCCCTGCAGCCCATGGGGGAGATGATCTTGCCATACTGCTTGTAAATGCTGGCCACATACCCCTTTCCGGTAAGGCTCAGCCAGTCGGGATACATGGTCTTGGCAGAGCATTTCACTCCCGCATCAAACACATCCTCCAGAGGCTTGCCCGGCCCGTGAAGGTTTTCGTCAAACAAAAACACAATCTTGGGAAACAGCACCGGCTTTTTGCACTCCGCTTTACCCTGTCCCTTCCTGCGCACATTCAGCATAGTGATGGATGCCAGCCTGGCAAAACGGCCCGTACCCGTGCCTGCGGTCACAGTGATAAAGGGATAATCGCCCCGGCTGCTGCCCACGGTATTGAACTTATATTCCCAGCCCTGGAAGCCCTGCTCAAACTCCCGCTCCACATCTGCGCTGGCCTCCGCCTCGGCGGTGTCCGGATCAATCCCCAGACGGGCGTATTTTTCCAGGTATTTCCGGTAAGACTTCTCCGCATAGGGCTCCAGGATGAGATCCACGCTGGGCACGGTAAAGCCGCCGTACTGCTGGCTGGCCGCGCTGAGTACAATATCGCCGATCACGTCAAAGGCCACGTCCAGGGTCTTGGGCTCATTGTACCATACATTGCCCATCTCAAAGCCGCCCCGCAGCACGTTCTCCACATCAAAGAGACAGCAGTTCATGGTATCCCGGCGGGCGGACATGTCATGGACATAGATATACCCGTCCCGGCATGCCTGAATCTCCTCCGTAGTCATGAAAAACTTCTGATATAACTCTTTATTCAGCTGATTGAAAACCAGGCTTCTCTTGGTGGATACCAGGGCGGAATCCGTGTTGGCATTTTCCTTGTCCCCCACATACATGATGGACTGGCTCTTTTTGTATACATCATCCAGCATCCGCACGAAGTCCTGCTTATAATTGCGGTAATCCCTGTAACTCTTGGCCACCACGGGCTTTACCTGCTCCAGCGCGCTCTCCACAATATTGTGCATAATGGGGATCGGGATCTGTTCCTGTCCCAGTTCATCCACCTTGTCCACCACATACTGGCAGATATGACGCTTCTCCTCGTCGGTAAACTTGGTCAGGGCACGGTACGCGCTTTTTCCCACGGCATCAATCACCTTCTGTACATTAAAGGCTTCCTTACTGCCATCCTTCTTGATGACATATACCGTATGCTCCGGCTTATAGATAATCCCATAATCCTCTGCGCTCTTGCTATCTTGTCCTGCCATATTGTTCATGCTATCCATCCCTTTCCCTGTCAATCGTCGAGATGCCTACTATATATAGTGGGCACTATGTCAATGTACTCCCAGATTTAGTGTCTGGCTTATAGTATAAGAAAAAAAATCCAACTTGTCAACGAATGATCCGTAGAATATTCGCTGTAATAGAATTGTAAATTTTGTCATTTTTTATTTCAGGTTTCTATTGACTTACCGCAGTTCCCGTACCAATATCCCTGTTCTATCGCGATGACGCCTCCGGGCAATATTGTTCCAGAATATCCCGCAGCCTGCCGCAATATTCTTCCCGGACCCACCGGGGGCTCACGATCCGGATCTGGCGGCCCAGTCCCGTCAGCCATCCGTAAAACTGTTCGCTGACTGCCACGGTAACCCTGGCCCGAAGGCAGTCCTCTCCCTCCCTGCGCAGGGAGATCTCCCTGCCGAAGCGGTCCAGTACTACACCCGCCAGACGTGGGGGCAATTCCAGCACAACAGTCTCTTCCCTGCCGCCGAACATGCCGAACGTCTTGTCCGCATACACCGCCAGGTCCAGTCCGTCATAGGCATCCTCACCCTGCCGCCTCTCCGGAATTTCCTCCACTTCCGCCATCTTGTCCACCCGATAATGTTTCATCATGGCCGCAGGCCCGTCCCAGGCCAGCACATAGTAATTCTCTTCCCCCCAGATCAGTTCCCAGGGGCTGACCCGGTAGAGCTGCCCCTGTCTGCGGGGCAC